>JANQEJ010000238.1 GCA_028278425.1 Planctomycetota bacterium
CCGGCGCGGCTCGCCGACGAGGAGGACATCGACGCGGAGACGCGCGCCCAGCTCCAGGCGCTGGGCTACGTCGTCGACTGAGCGCCAAGGCCGCTCAACGCCCGTCGTCGGAAGGAAGCGCGAGCGGCGGCACCGTGAGGGCTTCGACCTCGGACAGGTCCAGCCCCTCGACCGATCCCTCTTCGAGGAACGCGCGGTCGAGCCGCCGTACCGCGCCGCCGAAGACGCCGTGCCCGCTCGGCACGACGACGTGCAGGCTGTTGGGTAGGTGGCTCGCGGCCTCGGCACCCCACTTCGGCGCGGTCGACGGGTCGTGCGTGCCGGAGAAGAGGAGCACGGGCACGTCGACCTTCACCGGCTCGGCGAAGTCCTCGTCGACGGTGCCGTGGGGCCAGATCGCGGCCACCGCCATCTGGTCGCGCACGCGCACCTCGCCGAGGAACGTCCCCGCGCAGGCCGCTTCGATCTCGTCGGGGTCGATGCGCGCGATGTCCTCGCTTCCGGTGACGCAGATGAGCATGCCCCAGGCGATGGCGTCCTTCACGGCGCGGTTCATGGCGAGCCCCGCCCCGGCCAGCTCGCGGTAGTCGCCCGCGTGGGCGCGCAGGAGCATCAGCGGCAGCCGCCGGTTCGACTCCATGGCGTAGAGCTGCAGCCGCACCGCCTCGGCGAAGGCGTTGCGGTCGAGTGTGATCTCGTGCTCCTCGCCGGTCGCGGGATGGGCGACGGGAACGGTGGCGGGCTCGTCCTCGAGCCGCTTCAGCGTCTCTTCGAACTTCGCCTCGATGCCGGGGAACGCCTCCCGGTACCGCGGCGTCGAGCGGATCTCCTCGAAGATCAGGTCGAGCGCGTCCTGCGCGCTCCGCGCGTGCGGCAGCGGGTTCCGGTACGAGATCGGCTGGATCCCCTGGAGGCTGGCGCTCCGGATCGTGTCGGGATGGCGCCGCATGTAGACGAGCGCCGCGCGCGTGCCGTACGAGCCGCCGCGCAGGTTGATCTTCGCGTACCCGAGCGCCTCGCGGATCTCGTCGAAGTCGTCGACGGAGTTGTCGGTCGTGTACTGGCCGAGGTCGGCGCGCGCTTGGAGCTCCGGTAGCGCCGCCTCGTAGAGCGCGGGCCGGTAGAACGACTCGAAGTAGCTCTGCAGGTCGTCGTCGTTGCCCGGCATCGGAACGTGTAGCTTGTTCGAGCTGCCGGTCCCGCGCTGGTCGATCAGCACCACGTCGCGGCGCTCGCGGATCCAGCCGCGCACCTGCCGGCGGAAGAAGGTCGTCGCCGCGGCGCCCGGGCCGCCGTGCAGGAGGAACACCGGGTCGGGCGCCGGGTCTTGCGCGCGCGCCGGGAGCACGACGAGCCCGAGCCGGATCTCGCGGCCGCGGCGCTCGGCGCGGTTCTCGAACACGGTGTAGTAGCCCTGCACGAAGACGGTGTCCGACGGCGCGTGCTCCGCCCGGGAGAGCTCGAGCCGCGGGTTCTCCTCCGCGCGCGCGAGCAGCCGCTCGCAGACGCGCTCCTGGTTGTCGGTCGCGGCGGCTTGCGCGACGCAGAGCGCCAGGGCGGCGAGGCTCGGGATCATACGGCCATCTTCGGAAACGGCCGCGGGACCCGAAAGGCTGGATCAGCCGGCGCCCGGCCGATGAAGCGGGGGATTGAACGGCGACGCGTCGAGATACTCCCACCCGAGCCGGACCGGCAGCTCGTAGGCGAGCCACTCGTCCACCGCGAACCGCCAAAAGCGGTTCGTGCCGCCGGTCGTCTCCTCGCGGCCGGGGCGCTTCCAGACGATCTCGGCGGCGCCGGTCGTCAGGAGCAGCCGTCCGGTCTCGAAGTCGAGGAAGCTCACGCCGGCCCGCGGGTTCACCACGAAGTTGCCGAACGTGTTGTACATGCGGTTGCCGGGATAGTCCGGGATCAGGAGCGTGCGCTCGTCCACGACCTCCACGAATCCGGGAGCGCCGCCGCGGTGCGACGCGTCCGCGCCGCCGTCCGGGTTGGAGCTCGCGACGAAGAGCGTGTCGGCGCGGCGGATCAGCTCCCGTGCGGAGTCGTCCAGGTCGGTGCCGCGTTCCTCGCGTTCCGCGCGCGCCTCGGCGGGGTCGACCCGCGTGCGAAGGTGGCGGCGCTGGATGTACTTGGGGCAGTTCGGATAGGCCTCGGCGACGGCGACCCGCATCAGGTCGCCCTCCCTCTCGACGCTCCCGTTGACCCGCAGGCGGCGCCGCGTGCCGGGCTCGATGAAGAGCGTACCGATCCGCGGGTCCGCGCGCAGGTTGGCGAAGACCGGGTCCGCGGGATGAGCGGCCGCGCGCGCGAGGTCGATCACGATCGAGCGATCGTCCGGAGCGCGCGCGAAGCCGGGGGCTCCGAAGAGGAGCGAAGCCCAGGTCGCCCCGCCGGGGGAGACGCTCCCCAGGACGGCGAAGGGCTGCTGCTCGATGAACTTCAGCGCGCCGGGGACGATCGCGTCCGCGATCGCGCGGCCGTTGCGGGCGGCTTTGGCCGCCTCGCCGAGTCGTTCCTGAACGCGGAGCTCGCCTTCGTGGTAAGGGGCTTCGATGCGCATGGCGGGGGGAGCGGCCGCCGGCGAACCGGCGGCCGCGGGCGTGGGGCTAGAAGACGAGGATGGAGTAGCCGTCGGCGACGAGGTTGCGCAGGCTCGGGAGGCCGGTGGTCCCGGGCACCGCGTTGTCCGTGATCAGGTCCAGGCCGTTGGCCTGGGCCTCTTCGGCGCCGCCGAAGACGTCGGCGCAGCCGCACGAGATGCCGGCGACCGTGTCCTCGACCGCGCGGTAGAGCTGGTGCGCCGGGTGGTCTTCCTTGGTGAGCTCGCCCGCCCAGCGCGTGCCCGCGCCCTGGAACATGACGGTCACGTCGTCCCCGCGCTGCTTGAAGTCGTACGCGGCGGCGAGCGCGTTGAAGACGCGCCCGAGCGCTTCCTCGGAACCCGACTTCGGGTCGGACATGACGACGATCGCGCTCTTCAGCGTCTGCTCGGTTTGAACTCCGCCGGACGTCGCGGTCGCTTGGGTGGCATCGGGGGTCTGCGTGGTGGCCATGGCGTTCTCCTTGGGTCTTGCGTTGGTCGGGCTCGCCGCCCGTCGGTCTCGGTTTGTTGGGAACCGCGCGGCGCGCGGCCTTACGTCGAAAAGTGGAGCTCGACCAGGGCGTCGAGCTCCTCGCGGCAGCCTTCGCAGATCGCGAGGTGCTGCGAGACTTCGCGCAGCTCGGGCGGAAGCTCGCGCCCGTCGGCGAGGCTCTCCAGGTAGGCCGCGGCGCGGTCCAGGAACTCCTCGCAGTCGATCTCCCGGGCCTCCGTGGCCGCGACGAGCCTCAGGAGCTCGCGCAGGTCTCCTGTGGTGGGCTTCATGCCACCTCGGACGCGACGGCGAGCTCCCGTCTTACGTCCTCATCCCGATATCCCGCGTCGTTCAGCGCCCGCTTCAGCTTCTTGCGGGCGTCGTGGTGGAGCTTGTAGAGCGCGTTGGGGTTGGTCCCGAGCTTCTCCACGAGCACCCCGGAGGGCACTCCGGCGAGCTCGCCGAGGATCACCGTGCGCTGGCGCTCCGTCAGCGAATCGCGGATGGCGCGGTGGAGCGTTTCGAGCAACGACCGGCGCTCGCTCGCCCGGCCCGGGTCGGGAGCCGCGAACGGCACGCCCGCGACCGGGATCGCGCCGCCGAAGTCGAGATCCTCGAGGGGTTTCTGGTCGTAGCGCCGCCGCCGGAGCGCGCTGAGCGCGACGCGGATCGCAACCGCCGTCGCCCAGGTGGTGAAGCGGCTGTCGCCGCGGAAGCGGTCCAGCCCCTGGAGGATGCGCAGGAGCGCGTCCTGGGTGAAGTCCTCGAGGTCCGAGTCGCCGACGTGGGCCCGGCTCTGGAGCACCCGCGCGAGGGCCTTGCGCAGGTAATCGCGAAGGTCCTCGAGCGCCTGCCCGGAATCGGGCCGGCGGAGCTCGGCGAGCCACTCGGCGTTGGTCCTTGCACGGGCCGGGGCTTTCACGGGCGGGCTCCTTCCAGCGGCAGGCTCCCGCGGAGGAGCTGCACCGCGCGGGAGTAGCGCTTGCGCGCCGCGACCGGCGTGAGCTTGAGGATCGCGGCGATCGTCTGGAAGGGGAGCTCGTCGTAGATCCGCATGAGAAGGACGGAGCGCATGCCGAGCGGCAGGCGGTACACCGCTTTCTTGACCTCGTCGTCGAGCTCGCGCCGCTCGACCTCCGCTTGGGCCACGTCGGCCGCCGGGGCGCCGTCGCCGTCGCGGACGGAGACCGCGGGCGTCCGGCGAGCACGCCAGTGGTCGCGGATCCGATTCCTGGCGATCGCGTAGACCCAGGGACCGAGGCGGCGCTCGGGGTCGAAGCTCGGCAGGGCGCGATGGATCTTCAGGAAGATCTCCTGGGTCAGGTCCTCGGCCTCCTGGCGATCGCTCACGAGGCGCCGGACCAGGCCGTGGATCGGGCCGAAGTACGCGTCGAAGAAGCGTTCGAGCGCCTCGGGCTCGCGGGCGCGCAGGCGCTCGCCGAACGCCCGGTCGCGATCCGGCGGAACGGTCGTCGGTGCGGCGAAGGCGGGCTCTTGGATGGAGGTGGCAGCGGTCATCGGGCGTTTCCCTTTCCTGGGGGGTGCATTGCCCTCCCGCGCGGAGGCGGGCGGGCCCCGTCAGGGGCGGCCGCCGCTAGGACAAGATCGGTGCCGGGCTTTGGCTTTCCGCCGAACTCTTTGCTCTACAAAGGGTTAGAGCGATTGGCCGCTCGGGGCGCCCGTGTCGAAATCTCGCCGGTTGCCGAGATCTCGCTGTTCGCTGGCGAGATCTCGTTCATGGGGTTGCCCCGCCGAAGTGGAGAGGAGGGAGCCCATGGAGACGCGCGCCAAACCCGAGCGGATCGCGCTCGGTTTCGGCGACGCGGCCCCCTTCCTCAAGATGGCGTGCCGGCGGATGAACCGCACGCCGTGCGCCTTGACCGCCGAGCTCCTGGGGGTCAAGCCCTCGACGCTCTTCTCGCGCGTGAAGGCGATGGGCATCGAGCTCCCGCGCTGAACCTGCCTTTCGCAGACGGCGACGTAAGAGCCTCCGCTCGCGGGCGACGAAGGGCCGGGTGCTCGAAGGCACCCGCGATGAAACCCTCGACCATGGAGCATCCCGAAATGGCCAAGTTCAGCATCCTCGCGGTCGTCGTCCTCGGCGTCGCGGCGCTCTTCTCCTCAGCGGCGGAGAGCGACGACACCGGCACGGGCGAGAGCCGCGCCTACCTCCACAGCTACAACCTTCCGAGCAGCGGCATCGCGCTCGAAGGCTATTGCCCGGTGGCCTACTTCGCCGCGAACAAGCCCGTCCTCGGCAGCCCGAAGTACGCCTCGACGTACAACGACGTCACCTACCACTTCGTCAACGCCGACGCCCAATCCGCCTTCGAGGAGAACCCCGAGAAGTTCCTCCCCGCCTTCGGCGGCTGGTGCGCCTTCGGCATGGCGGTCTCCGACAAGTTCCCCGTCGACCCGACCAACTTCCGGATCGTCGACGGACGCCTGCTCCTGTTCCTCCGCAACCGCGGCGTGGACGCGGCGGAGCTCTGGGACGACGGCGACGAGCGCGAGCTGATGAAGAAGGCCGACGCGCACTGGGCCAAGGTGAGCGGCTAGAGCCACCCGCTGGTTCGCGAGCGATCCGGGGCCGAACGGAAGTTCGGCCCCGGGTTCGTTTGCGCCGCGACCGCGGAGCGAGAACGATGGGCCCGTCGACGTCCGTAAGGTCGCGGCTTCCGTCGCGTCTCACCGTTTGGAGCGCCCGCGCGGCGGGCCGTCCCCGACGAACGAAAGCGGGAGGTGCACGGTGAAGAATCGAACGACGACGACCGCATTGGCGCTTGCCCTCCTGGCCTGCGTGAGCCCGGCGGACGGGGACCATGCCGGTCTGAAGGTCCGGCGCGCGCCCGAGGGGTTGGCCGGCGACGAGGCCCGGACGGTCGAGCTCTACCGCAAGGTCCTTCCGAGCGTCGTGACGATCCTCACCCAAAGCCGGGTCGTGAGCCCGCTGGGGCTGAGCCGTCAGGGCGGCCTGGGGACCGGTGTGCTCATCTCGCCCGACTGCCACGTCCTGACCGCGGCGCACGTCGTCGACGGCGCCGACGCGATCGTGGTGAAGACGCAGGACGGCGCCTTCCGGCGCAGCGAGCTGATCTTCAGCGAGCCGGACGCGGACGTCGCGCTGCTGCGCCTCGTCGAGCCCGACGCCGGCCTGCCGCACGCGGAGCTGGGCGACTCCGACCGGCTGGCGGTCGGGCAGTCGACGTACATCATCGGGAACCCGCGCGGCCTGGAGAACTCGCTCTCCGTCGGACACATCAGCGGCTTTCGCGAGTTCAACCGCCTGTACGACGGAACCGTGCTCGCCGAGTTCATCCAGACCGATGCGGCGATCAACTCGGGAAACAGCGGCGGGCCGGTGTTCGATTCGCAGGGGCGCGTGATCGGGATCGCCTCGTGGATCCTGTCGCACTCGGGGGGCTCCGAGGGTCTCGGGTTCGTCGTCGCGATCAACACCGCCCGCCAGCTCCTCGCGCTCGAAGACCGGGCGTGGACCGGCATGGAAGCGGTCTACCTGAACGCCGAGCAGCTCGGCGCGCTCCTCAACCTGGACGCCGAGGGCGGGCTCCTCGTCCAGCAGGTGGCGCGGAACAGCCCCGCCGACCGCGCCGGAATCCGCGGCGGGTCGGTCCCGGCGCAGGTCGGGGGCGCGACGATCCTGCTCGGCGGCGACCTCATCCTCGAGCTCGGCGGCCGCGAAGCCTGCCACGCCGAGTGTCTCGTCGCCGCCCACGATCACATCGCGACGCTCGATCGGATCCCGGTGACGCTCTTGCGCGGGGGAAAGCGCCTCGACGTGACGGTCGACGTCTCTTCGACGCGGAGGAGCTTCCTCCAGCGGACCGAAGAGTCCGCTAGCGAGGGCCCGCGTCCGTCGACCCGGTGACGCGTTGCGCCTTCCGCGCGGTGCGGGACGCGGACGTGAGACTCGGAACCGCCTCGACGTCGAGCGACTCCTGCGCGGGCTCGGCCGCGGGCGCCTCGGCGTCCGCACGCAGCCGCTCTACGGCGCGGTTCAGCACGTCGCAAAGATCCTGGAGGTCGTCCTCTTTGCGGATGCGGCACGGCCCCGGATACTCCCCGTCCGCGATCTGACCGAGGTAGGTGCGGAAGCGGTAGAGGGGCCCGGCCACGCGGAAGGTCAGGAACGTGCCGATGGCGACCGTCAGCGGTACCAGGACGAGGAGCGTGACCAGCAGGTTGATCTTGAGGCCGGAGAAGAAGGCGGGCAGGAGCATCTCCTCACCCTGTGGCAGCTCCCCGGCGACGTTCACGATCATGTGGCTGAAGACGAACGCCTGCACGAGCACGTAGAGGCTCGCGATGCTGAGGAAAGCCAGGATGAACTTCCCCTGAAACCGGGGCTCGATCAGGTAGCGGCTGCGCCTGTCTGCGACCTGCACGGACATGACAGCCCGCTATCGACCGGCGTTCCACGCGTCTTGAGCATCGGCGGCGGGATTCCGCCGTTCGGCTCAAGAACCGCACCCCCGGAGTCCGAGCGAAGAGAGGCGTCCACGTACCTATCCAGAAGCTGAGAATCCGAAGAAGGGCACAATGAAGGGGCTTTCCACGCGCGGGCGAACCGCGCTGGGAAGGGGGAGAGAGGCCGGGTTCACGGCCGTCGAGGTGGCGCTCACCTCGGTCGTCCTGGCCGTCGCGCTGGGAGGGTTCATCAGCCTCCTCGTGAGCTCCGCGCGCCTGGCGCAGGTCAACTGGGAGATCACCGAGGCGCACAACGCGGCGCGCTCGCTCTCCGAGACGCTGCAGAGCCTCGACCCCGACGAGGTCTACGCGCTCTACAACAGCGACCCGTACGACGACCCCGACGGCGAGGGCACCGCGCCCGGCAACAACTTCGAGTTCGGGTGCGATTCGCTGAAGAAGTTCAACGGCTCCCTCATGTTCGGGAGCATCGAGTTCCCCGCCGGCCCGCCCGAGGGCGACGACGAGGGTTATCAGGCCCTCTACCCGATCAACATCGTCGTCGAGTGGACGGGCTCGAAGGGCAAGAAGAAGCACGTCAAGTCGATCAAGCTGAAGAGAACGAGGAAGCCAGACCCGACGGAGGCGGGCGACTGGGGCCTGTAGCCCCACCCATGCGGCGCCCGAGGGCAAACCGATCGCGGCTCGGTTTCACGCTGATCGAGATGATGGTCATGACGGGAGTCGTGCTCCTGCTCATGGGCGTCGTCGCCCTCGTGTCCGGTCGCGCCAACGACCATTACCGGGTGAGCCGAGCCCGCCTGCACCTGAACAACCTGGCGTCGACCACGATCGACCGCGTCTGCGACGAGCTGGCCTATGCGGAGCGCGACGACCTCAACCCGGTCCCGGCGACCCCGTTCGGAAGCTCCTGGATCGAGTACGAGAAGAGCGGCGGCTACGGGGCCGACGGCAGCGTGTGGCAGCCCACCGCACGCCTGGCTCTCGAGCTCGTGGAAGGCGAGGTCGACGACGGCTTGGACAACAACGGCAACGGACTGGTCGACGAAGGCCAGCTCGTGATGACGCGCGACGTGGGGCTCCCGTCGGAACGGCGCGTCGTGATCTGCAAGGGCATTCAGGAGTACCTGGGTGGGGAAACGCCCAACGGGCTCGACGACAACGGCAACGGGCTGGAGGACGAGCGCGGGTTCTCGCTCGTGCTCGAGGGGGAGATGCTGACGGTGCGCCTCTCGGTCGCGAACGTCGACCACCAGCGCCGGATGCAGACCGTGACCCACGAGACTTCCATCTTGATTCGCAACTGAGGGGGAAAAGGGGAACCCAATGCGACGTATCCAACAGCTTCGAAGGCAAGAGCGGCGCGCGGGATCCGCGCTCGTCGCGGGCCTGGTCACGGGCTTCATGCTGATGGGCATCAGCCTGGCGCTGATGGCGGTCACGCTCCGCTCGAACCAGCACCAGATGAGCTCGATCGCCATCCGCCAGGCCCTGGACAGCGCGACCTCCGGCGTCAACCACGCGATGGCGGGCCTCGAGGGGGGCCAGGACGGCGACGTCGGATCCGAGAAGAACCCGATCCAGGCGGACGGGTCGTCCTATTGGGCCGACGTGGAGCCGGGGACCGTGGACGGCACCTTCGTCGTCACGTCGACCGGCGTCGCGCGCGGTCATTCGCAGTCCCTCGAGGTCGTCGTCGCCCTCGTCGACGGCGGCGTCTTCCAGAACGCGATCTTCGCCGGCAACTCGTCGGGCGACCCGACGTACACGCTCGAGCTGGGCGGGACGGGCGGGCAGGCCGACGAGATCTACGGCGACGTCTACAGCGGCCAGCACATCGTGCGCACGGGCGACGCCACGGTGAGCGGCACCGCGAGCGCGACGGGGTCGATCACGGGGATGTCCGGTCTCACCGGCGTGAAGCAACCGACCCCCGACATCGCGGGGATGGACTACGCCAACACCGCCGACTACGACGTCGCCGCCATGTTCGACGCGGGGAGCTCCTACAAGCCAGACGCCGCGGGGGGCTGGGCCTACCAGCTTCCCAAGAACAACCCGGCGCACATCTTCCGCAAGAACCCGAGCGACCGGACGTCGGCGACCGGCTCGACCGTGAAGGACGACTTCTTCCTCGAGGATCCCTACGAGAAGGTGAAGGCCGACTACGCCCAGGACGGCAGCTATCCCTACCAGATCAGCCTCTCCGGCGTCGGCAACAACCCCGGCGAGAACGGCAACCGCAAGGTCTACTACGTCGACGGCAACATCTGGATCCACAACAAGAAGACCTACTCGCTCGGCTTCGAGGGCGGCGACCCCGACGGGATCCAGGTGACCTTCGTCGCCAGCGGCAACGTCTACATCTCCGACAACGTCTTCTACGACGACGACTCGAAGGACGGCGTGGCGTTCATCGCCATCAAGGACCCGGACGTGGCGGACAGCGGGAACGTCTACCTCGGCGACCCCGACTTCGGAACGCTGCGGCGCATGAGCTCCTTCCTCTTCGCGGAGGAGGACTTCTACGACGTCAACCTCGACGCGTCGGGCTCCGCGGTCGTCGAGCTGAACGGCAACATGACCGCCGGCGACCAGGTCGTGATCGACCGCGACCACCCGAACGGCTCGCACACCAAGCTGATCGTGGACTTCGACGACCGGATCGCGAACGGCGCGCTTCAGTTGCCGGGCCTGCCAGGCTGGAGCGGGGCCGCCGGCGATCCCGAGTACATGGTCCTGTCCTGGCGAAGGGTCGGCGCCCAGTAGCCGCCATGGCCTCGCTCGCGTCCCTCGTCGTCGCGTCCGCGCTGGTGGTCGCCGAACCGCGCTTCGCCGAAGTCGCGGACGGCTCGACCCTGGAGCGGGTCGAGCGGATCCTCTGCCCGGAGGAGGGCGGCGGCCCGTGCGCCGAGGATCGCCTGGCGCGCGACCTGGCCCGCCTGGGCTCGGACGCGATTCCGACGCTCTTCTCCCTCTTCACGGGCGAGGGCCTCGGAGCGCTCCTGGAGGGCGGCGCCTACGGCCCGGAGACGCGCGAGCGGTGGCGCTGCAAGCCCGACCGCGTCGACGCGATCGCGCTCGAGGCCCTGGCCCTCCTGCCCGCCGAGGACGTCGTCGAGCACGTCACCCGCCAGGTCGGGAGCGGGGAGGACCTCGACCGGCGGCTTCTGATCGTCCGGCTCCTGGGCCGGCTCGCCTCGGTGGAGGGCGTGACGCTCTTGATCGACCTCGGTGCCGACCTGCCCGAGGCCACGTTCCACTACCGGAGCGTCCGCGACAAGTTCATCCAGGCGTGGGCGAGCGTGCTGCGCGAGAACCAGGTGCAGGCCGGCTCGTTCGGCCGCGAGCTTCGGGGCGTCCACGGCGAATACGTCCGCGTGGCCATCGAGGGAGCGGTGCGCTCCGACCGGCCGCGGACGGCGAGATTCCTGTTCGAGCTGCTCGACCGCGAGGAGGCCTGGCACCTCGACGCCCTCGAAGCGCTCGCGCGGCTCGAGGTGCGCTACCCCTGGCACCGTTTTCCGCGCTACCAGTCCATGCTGGTCGCGCAGCTCGGCGAGCGCGAGCCGGACACGAGGCGGCGCGCGGCCCTCGCGCTCGGCGAGCTCGGCACGAGCGAGCACCTCGAGCTTCTGTTGCCGCTCCTCGAAGACGACGATCCCGCGGTCCGGTCGGCCGCGCGCTGGGCCTTGAGCGCCGCCACCGGGCTCGGGCACGAGGACCCGGCGGCCTGGAGTCGCTGGCGGGACGAAGAGGAAGAGTGGTGGCGCCTGCGCTCCACCCCTTGCCTCACGGCGCTGGAGGGCGACGACCCGGCGGCGGTGATCACGGCGCTGCGCGAGCTCTCGCAGCGGAGCCTCTTCCGCCACGAAACGGCGCGCACGATCGCGGACGCGCTGCTCGACGTCCCGCCGGAGAGCGCGCGGTCCGCGTGCGCGGCGCTCGAGCACCTCGGATCCCGGCATGCCGTCCCCGGCTTGATCGATGCGCTCAAGGGCGCCGACTTCGCGCTCGAGGAGGAGATCGTGCGCGTTCTCCACGAGCTGACCGGGGAAGAGCACGGCGCGGATCCGGACGCGTGGGAGCGCGTCCTCGGCTAAGAGCACGCCCCTCTATAGACGGACGTGCTCTACGGTCGTTCCGCCGTCTCGTCGACGCGGCGCATCTCGAAGACGCCGTGGTCGCCGTTCTCGGCCTCGTAGGTCGCCGCGAAGACGTTTCCGGTCACCGTGCCCTCGTATAGGTAGACGCCCCCCGCGAGCTTGCCGAGGTCCTCGGAACCCGCGAAGAAGAGCGTGCCGTCCTCCTCGGCGGTCATGCGGAAGACGGTCTCGTGCCGGTAGAACAGGATCCAGGCGAAGGTCGAGTGGAACGAGGCCAGGTACGCGTCCTCGTCCTGCGGCGTCATCATGCAGCGCAGCTTGCCCGAGTGTCCGTTCCGGTCGCTCCGCCATTCGCCTTCCCAGCGGCCCTCCATCCCGCCGCCCTTGCCCGTGAGCTCGAACCGCGACCAGGCGCGGTCGTACAGGAGCGTCCCGCAGCCCGGCGTCACGAGGACGACGAGCGTCAGCAGGAGCGTGGAGAGGCCCGCGCGCGGACTCGTACGGTTTCGGCGGACGGTGGGGGTCATCGCGGAAGGTGCGAACATACCAACGGATTCGCCCGCTTCCGCCAACCGGAGGCGGACCATCGGGAAGGCGGAACCATTTTCGCGCCGATGCCATTCGCGTCCTCGCTCGTCGCGGGCGCGTGTTAGGCTGATCCCCCCCTCGTCGTTCCCGAGCTTGCCGAACACCGCCGCAACGACGGAAGAAGACCAGCCATGACGCACCCCGCGCACGACACCTTTGGATCCTCGACCGGACGGCGGCTCGTGCAGGCTTTGTCCGCCGCGCTGACCGCCGCGGCGCTGGCCGGCCCGGCGGCGGCACAGGACCTTCCCGACGGCTTCCGGCTGGCCGCGGTGCCGGGTAGCTACTCGCAGCCGACCGGGATGGCCTTCGCGCCCGACGGGAAGCTCTTCGTGACGCAGAAGCAAGGGCGGGTGTCGGTCGTCGACGACACGGCGCAGCAGACGCCGGTGTTCATCGACCTCAGGGACGAGGTCAACTCGATCAAGGGCCGCGGGCTCCTGGGGATCGCGCTGCATCCCGGCTTCGCGCCCGACGGCGGTCCGACGTCTTGGGTGTACCTGCTCTACACCGTGTCGCCGGTGTTCGGCGAGGACTGGGGCTACAACGAGGACGACATGTACTCCTTCGGCCGGCTGACGCGCTACAAGGCGATCACGCAGGGCGGGGAGATCGTCGCGGACCTCGCGAGCCGGCACGTCCTCCTCGGCAACCAGCTTCCCGACGGCTCGGTCCCCGACTGCATCGCGAGCCTGTTCGACCAGCACAGCTCGTGCTCCCTCCGCTTCGCGGACGACGGCTCGCTCCTGGTGGCGCACGGCGACGGAGCACGGCCGTTCCCCGCCGACTTCGGCGGAATGGACGCCCCCGGGTTCGACGACTGGATCCACCCGAAGACGGGGCTGCGCGGCCCGACGCCGGCCGACCAGGACTCCGGGGCGTTTCGCGCGCAGGACGTCCGTAGCCTGTCGGGGAAGATCCTGCGCATCGATCCCGAGACGGGCTTCGGCTACGCGTCCAACCCCTACTACGACGGCGACGTCACCAGCAACCCGTCGCGGGTCTGGGCGCTCGGCCTCCGCAATCCCTACCGCATGACGCTCTTCCCGGGGACCGGAGCCGCCGACCCGGCGCTCGGCCAGCCCAACGTCATCGCGGTGGGGGACGTGGGACACCAGACCTGGGAGGAGATCAGCATCTGCCTCGGCGGGGAGAACTTCGGTTGGCCGTGCCTCGAAGGGAACGCGCCCCACCCGGACTACCAGGGCTTCGACCCGCCGGTCGTGGAGTTCCCGAACTGCAACACGACGCTGACCGGACCGGTCACCGCTCCGATCCTCGCGTGGAACCACACGTTCGCAGGGCTCTACGAGCCGCCCGGCGTGTACGTGGACGAGGCCGGCGCGCCGCTGCCGGGGTTCATCGGACAAACGTCGATCGGCGGCGCCGTGTACCCCGGCGGCGACTATCCCGCCGTCTACGACGACCGGATCTTCCTCGCCGACTACACCAGCAGTTGGATCAAGACCGTCGAGGTCGACGCCTCGTACGAGATCGTCGCGGTGCGGCCGTTCACGAGCTCCGTCCGGTTCCCGGTGGACGTCCAGGCCCATCCGCTGACCGGCGACCTCTACGTCCTGGAGTTCAACCCCAGCAACCGCATCGTGAAGATCCTCTACGACGAGCCTTCCGACGTGGACGTGTACGGCTGCGCCGGGAACCCGCCGGATACCCTCGTCCATCTCGGCGGAACGCCCTCGATCGGGACGACGATCACCTTCGGCGTCGACAACCCGTGGGGGACCCAGTCGCCCGGAGCGGGCACCTTGCTCGCTCTTTCCGCGTTGCCCGACGTCGCCTTCCCGTGCGGAACGCTCGTCCCCGGCTACGGCATGTCGGGCCTGGATGCGTTGGGCGAGATCCTGATCAACCTGAACGCCGGCGCGATGATCCCGGAGCCCGTCCTGGGCGGGGCGTGGGCCGGTCCGGGCAACCCGGCTCCGATCGGAGTCGAGATCCCCGACCTGTCCTCGCTGGTCGGGAAGCAGGCCTTCGTCCAGGGCGCGATCATCGATCCGACCTTCGGCGGCGGGACCGGCGCCGGCATCGGGGTGACCGAGGCGATCGAGGTGACCCTCGGATCTTAGTGTTCTGAGTCAGCGCCGCAGCACCGCGTCCACCATCACCGGAGCCACGACGCGGCTCACCCCGTCTTCGGTGCGCTGCCGCCAGGCGCGTCGAAAGGCTGCCAGGTCCGGGCCGTCGAAGAGCCGGCGCGCGACCAGGCGCGGGAGGTAGCTCTCGAAGAAGCCGCCGAGCCAGGTCCACTCCGGCGAGCCCGGCCCGCCCGCGCGCGCGACGGGGCGGAAGTCCTCGACGCGGAGCCCGCAGCTCGCGGCGAGCGCCGGGAGCTCCTCGCCGACGTCGATCGGCCGCTCCCAGCTTCGCATGCACGCGTCGACCGCGCGGTCGAAGGCCGCGCACCGCGGCACGAGCTTCATCGCGGCCCAGTCCAGATACTCCTGGAGCGCGACGACGCCGCCCGGCCGCAACGCGGCCGCGACCCGCGCGAGCGCCGCTCCGGGATCGGGCAGCCAGCAGAGGAGCCAGCGCGCGTAGGCGCCGTCGAGCGAGCTGGCTTCCAGCTCGAGCTCCTCGACGGGCCCGACGCTCGGCGCGACCTGCGCGAGCCCGAGCCGCTCGACCTCGCGCGCGAGGTGCGCGACGAAGCCGGCGCTCGCGTCGCGCGCGATCACGCGTCCGCTCGGGCCGACGACGCGCGCGAGCTCGACCGACGTGTAGCCCGGCCCGCAGCCCAGGTCGAGCACGGACGCACCGCCGGCGAAGCCGGCCCGCCGGAAGAGGTCCAGCGCCTGCTCGCGCCAGACCTCGTGCTGCACGCGGAGGCGCTCCAGCTCCTCCCGGTCGGTCCCCAGGATGTACTCGTCCTGCTCGACCACGCGCCCAGGTTAGGACCGCGTCCGTGCGGGCTCTTCCCGATTCGGCCGCCGGAATTCGATTCCCCTGCGAGCGAGCGGCGCGAGCTCGGCGCGGAGCTCGCCACCGTCGACTCAGCGCCCTGGACGCCGACGCTCGGCACCGGCTGGCTCACCGCCCGGGCGATCCTCGCGAGACTCCAATAATTCAGGGCCCGACCGCGCGCCGCCGGATACGCTTTCCGGCCCGTGCCGTCCCCCTCGGCACGCGCGGCCCCCACCCCACGAACGGCTTGACTGCGCGTCGGGCGCGTGGGAACGTTCCCCCCCCTTATAGATGACCCAGGAGCACGAGTGCGTCGTCGTCGGCGGCGGCCCCGCGGGGCTGACGACCGCCTACGAGCTGTCCAAGTCCGGAAAGACCTCCCTGGTCCTGGAGGCGGACGACACGGTCGGCGGGCTCTCGCGGACCTGCGAGTACAAGGGGTACCGCTTCGACGTGGGGGGGCACCGCTTCTTCACCAAGGTGGACTACGTCCAGGAGCTCTGGCTCGAGATGCTCGGGGACGAGTTCCTCTCCCGGCCGCGGCTCTCGCGGATCTTCTACCGGGGCACGCTCTTCGACTACCCGCTGAAGCCGCTCAATGCGCTCCGCGGGCTCGGGCTCGTCGAGTCGGTGCGCGTCGGGCTCAGCTACGCGAAGGTGATGGTGTTCCCGCACCGCGAGGAGCGCACCTTCGAGCAATGGGTGACCAACCGCTTCGGCAAGCGGCTCTTCGAGGTGTTCTTCAAGACCTACACCGAGAAGGTGTGGGGCATCCCGTGCTCCGAGATCAGCGCGGAGTGGGCGGCGCAGCGGATCAAGAACCTCGACCTCGTGGCGGCGGTCAAGAACGCGGTCCTCGGCGGTGCCGCCAAGAAGAAGGGCGAGGTCATCACGACGCTGATCGACGAGTTCCAGTACCCGCGGCACGGCCCCGGGCAGATGTGGACGGCGTGCACGAAGCTCCTGGAGGAGCGCGGCAGCGAGGTGCGCCTCAACGCGCCCGTGACGCGCATCGTGCACGCGGACGGCCGCGTGCGGAGCGTGGTCACCGGAGACGGCACCGAGGTCCAAGGCGACGAGTTCTTCTCGTCGATGCCGATCCAGACGCTGCTGCGCAGCTTCGACCCGCCGCCGCCGCCGGAGGTGATCGACGCGGCGAACCGCCTGCGCTACCGCGACTTCCTCACCGTGGCGCTGATCGTGGACCGCGACGACCTCTTCCCGGACAACTGGATCTACATCCACTCGCCCGACGTGCAGGTGGGCCGCATCCAGAACTACAAGAACTGGAGCCCCGAGATGGTGCCGGACTCCTCGAAGACGGCGCTCGGGCTCGAGTACTTCGTCCAGGAGGGGGACGAGCTCTGGAACGCGGACGACGACTACCTGGTCGAGCTGGGCCGCAAGGAGGTGGACCTCCTCGGCCTGGCGCCCGCCGACGCGGTCCAGGACGGCACCGTGCTCCGGATGCAGAAGGCCTATCCGGTCTACGACGACGAGTACAAGGGCGCGCTCGAGGTGATCCGCGGATGGCTCGAGGGCCTGCCGAACCTCCAGCTCATCGGGCGCAACGGGCAGCACCGCTACAACAACCAGGACCACTCGATGATGACCGGCGTGTACGCCGCGCGGAACGTGCTCGGCGCGGACTACGACGTGTGGGGGGTCAACGTCGAGCAGGAGTATCACGAGGAAAAGGCGGGCGACGGCGAGAAGGCGGGCGGGGGGGACCGCCTCGTGCCGGGCCGGGTCGACGACCGCGACCTCGCGGGCCTGATCCGCCGGGCCTTCGGGCACTACGACGCGCGGGCCCTCGGCGCCGCCGTCGGCGCCGTCCTCGGGCTCGGTCTCTTCGGGGCGACGGCGATCCTGCTCCTGGCCGCGGGGGACGAGGAGCCGGGGCAGACGCTCTCGCTGCTCGGCAAGTACTTCCTCGGCTACTCGGTGAGCTGGACGGGCGCGTTCCTGGCGCTCGCGGAGGGGGCGATCGGCGGTTTCGTTCTGGGCTGGCTTCTCGCGAAGGCGATCAACATCCTGGTCGAGAGCGAGAAGCGCCGCCTGATGCGCCAGCTCGAGCGCGGGCGCGCCCTCAGCGTGCTGGAAGGAGAGCAGACTTGACCGACGGGAAGAACAGCGAAGCCGTCGAGCGCCAGCTCGTCGGCGCCGCCATCGTCCGCCTGCGGGCGCGCGTCATGGCCTTCGTCTTCGCGGCCGTGTGCGGCGTCGGGCTTTTCGTGGCGACGATCTGGCTCGTCGTGCGCGGCGGTGAGAACGTCGGTTACCACCTCGGCCTCCTGAGCAACTACTTCCCGGGTTACCGGGTGACCGTCCCGGGCGCCTTCGTCGGCGCGGCGTACGCCGCGGTCCTGGGCGGGATCGTCGGTTGGGTGACGGCCTGGATCTACAACCGCGTCGCGGCGCGGAACGATTGACCCGACCCGGCCTCCCAAAAACGGGAGGTCTCCGTGTACATTCGGATGGTCCATCCATCCCGAACCCTGAACACGGAGAGAGCATCATGAGAGTGCAGTACGGACTGGGCGCCGGCATGGCGATCGTCGGTCTCGCCTTCGGCTTCCAGTCGGTCCAGAGCGAGCCCGCGCAGCCGAGCGAGCCGGTCATCGAGCACGTCGAATTCGAGGCCGACGAATGGGCGAACGCGCCCGACGGATCGGGTGTCTGGAAGGTCAGAGACATCCAGGTCGACTTCCGCCCGGCCGTCTCGCAGCCCGCCTCCTTCGACGCGGCGGCCTTCATGCCCACGTCGCCGAGCGGCGACAACCAGGGCGCCTGCGCGCTGGCCTGCTGCAAGTTCCTCACCCCGCCCTGCGGGTCGGCGCCCGGCGTCTACCCCGTCGGGTCGGAGCTCGTGCTGAACAACTACTGGACCGAGGTCCTCCCGCCCGATCCGGTCGGCGAGTGGCAGGCCCTGGTCACCATCGGCATCAAGCCGCCGGGCGGGGGGCTGATCAAGCTGGCGGACAACGCCCAGATCAGCTTCGGCGACCTGACCGGCTTCGGCGGCCTGCAGATCAACTTCTGCGCGTCGTTCTGCGTGACGATCCCCGGCGGCGCCGCCGGCATCCAGAACGTGCAGCACGGCTTCCTGGTGAAGACCCTCGGCGGTCAGATCCCCGGCAACATCGTCAACTCGTTCAGCGTGCTGCCGTAGGGCCGCTACCGGATTTCGCGTCCGCAACCGCGGCTTAAATACAAGAGCCTCCCCGCTCGAAGATTGCCGACTCGAGCGGGGAGGCTCCGCGTTGTTATCGCTGCATGCCGACGTGCCGACTTGCCGACCGTTCCACGCTTAGCCGTTTACACCGGGGCAGTTGGAGCCGCCGAAGGTGAAGGTGGAGGGATCGACGACGATGCCCTGCGCGTAGATCTGAAGCCCCGGGAGGGGGGGGACGGGATACTGAGGGCCGATGAATGCGCCCTCCGAGGTGAAGGTGAAGACCGTCGGCGTGACGCTGCCCACGGCCGCCGTAGCATTCAGGACACCGTCCGGGACGACGAGCAGGTTGACCTGACCGCCGAAGATCGGGATGCCCGGGTTGGGGATCTGGGTCAGTGAGATCGCGGACACCGCGATGTTGCCGGGAATCGCGCTGGTGGCGAGGTCGCGGATCTCCATTCCGATCGTGGAGAGGCCGCTGCTCGTGTCCAACCGGAGAGCGTTGGTGGCCCCGCCGCCGTTGTCGCCGACCTCGAGGCCAAAGCCGCTGTCGGCAACGAGCTGAACCACGCGGTCGCGGAACGTCAGGTGAGACTCGAGCATCGAGACCACGGCTTCCGCCAGCGGACCGCCGCCCCCGAGCTGGAAACCGCCGTCGATGTTCACGCCGCCGGCGACGTCCAGCCCCGTCTCGTCCGTCGAGTGCACATCCTGGAGACCGTAGTCGCCCAGGCCGCAGACCCCGCCGGTGGCGGTCATGCCGCCGTTGACGAAGTAGGTGGTCGCCATGTTGGAGGCGGGCGTACCGTCGGCCGGCAGGACGATGCCGGTGCCGGGGGTACTGCTGAAGTTGAGCTCGACCAGGTACCCGTTGACGAAGCCCGTGGGCGGGCACGTCGAGCCGGGGGGCGAGCAGAGCGA
>JANQEJ010000250.1 GCA_028278425.1 Planctomycetota bacterium
AATCCACGGCGCCAGATAAACAAACCGCGCGTCCCCCCCACCATGCGTCGAAAGATCACTCTCCACACCCTCCAGCAACCGCCCCCCCGTGATCTCACACGCACGCGCCAGCAACTCTCCATCAACCCGCCCCACCGCCGCCTCGCTCGACACCTCGTGCACGTATCCCGCCGTCACCATGTCCGCCCCCGCCCGCGCGCGGACCAGGTAGACACCCGGCTCGTCCGGGTGAAAGCGCGCCTCGTAGCGCCCCGGTCCCACTTGATCGAGCTCGCTCTCGTCGACGATTTGCATCGCCCCTCCGAGCGCGCCTGCGGGCAAGAAGTACACCTCCGCCTCGACGAGCGCCGCGTTCTGGAATCGCGCCGCGTCCTCGAGCAAGTCGACGCTCATGCGGACGCCGCGCGGATCTTCGTCCAGCCGGATGTCCATGTTGCGCCCCTGCGGATTGCGCGCCATCTCGCGCAGCACCTGCCCCCAGAACTGGCTGTAGCCTTCCCAGCCGGCGACCCACAGTGCGGCCCAGCGCGACTTGCAGTCGGAGGTGAACGCGGTGACCTTGCCGAGGCCGAAGCGCCAGTGGGCGAGGAGCGGGTCGCCGATGTCGGTGACGAGAGGCACCTGCGTCGTCGCGCGGCGGATGGTTTTCACGTAGCCGAGGAGCGGCGGCGCGTCCGTGGCGTTCCAGCCTTCGAGCATCGGGTGACGTTCCACCTGTTGCGGGACGAACGTCTCTTCGCGGATGAGCTTGCCGAGATGGACCGCGGTGTCACGGGTGAAGATGCGCGGGATCGAGGCGGGGTCGAACGTGTGATAGAACTCGCCGCCGCCGGCGTGGGCGATGCTCCGTAGGAGATCGAGGGCCGCTTGGTGTCCCACACCTACGGCCGAGACGGTGATGCCTTCGGTCTTCATGCGGGACGCGAGCTCTTGGTAGTTGTCGCCGCGGGTCTGGCCATCGGTGAGGACGATCATGTGCTTCACGCGCGCCTTGACGTCCCGCAGTGCGTAGTAGCCCTGCTCCATGCCGGGGTACATGTTCGTGCCGCCGCCGGAGGTGAGCATCGCCACCTGCTCGGCGACGCGACTGTCCTGGCCGCCTTGGGTCATTGGCACGACCCAGTGAGCGGCGCTGTCGAATGCGACGACGCCGATGAAGTCCTTGCGGGTGAGCATCTCCGAGGTGGCGACGGCGGCGGCCTTGCAGATCTCGATCTTCGGGCCGCTCATCGATCCGGAGCGGTCGAGGACGAGACAGAGGGCCGTTGAGAAACGCTCCTCGGTGTCGGGGGGCTGCATGCGCACGGGCAGGATCTCTTCGATGGGGGTGCGGTAGTAGCCGCCGACGCCGAACGAGTTGACGCCGCCGATCATGAGGAAGCCGCCGCCGAGGAGCTCGACGTAGTCGTGAACCGCCGCCATGGTGCGGTCGCGCAGCTGATGAGCGGCGACGTCGGAGAAGATGATTCCGTCGTAGGCGGCGAGGGCCTGGAGCGAGTCGGGGATCGCTTCCGGCGGGCGCGTGTGGAGGCGAATCCCCTCCTTCGCCATCGCCGAGACGAGGTAGCGGGACTCGTCGGGTTCTCCTTCGACGTAGAGGAGGAGCGGGCGGCCGCGCACCTCGACGAGTGTCATGCCTTCGTCGTTCTCGGGGATAGCGTCGCCGTCGATGCCTTCGATGCGCACGAGGTAGCGGTAGAGGTTGCGCTCCTCCGGTGTGCGTCGGAAGGCGACGGTGTGCGGCTCTCCCGCGGTGAGCCTCACTTCGCGGCTCTCCACCTCGACGCCGTTCTCGAAGAGGCGCGCCGTCGTCGTCGCGGTGACGGAGCTCTCGAGCTCCGCGGTCAAGGAGATGGCGGCGCCCTCGTGGGAGCGCGAGCGACTCGGTCGCAGACGCACGACGCGCGCGTCCGCACGTTCCGGCCCGCCGACGGCGATGGCGTCGATGGTGACGTTCTTGAGTGCCGCGTCGCGGGCTGCGTCGACGAGATCACCGCGCGTTTCGAGGCCGTCGGAGACGATCACGACGTGGCGAGCGGTGCCCGGCGGGAACAATCCGAACGCGAGGGTGACGGCGGCAGCGAGGTCGGTCTGGGCGGTCGCTTTCGGAGGGGCATCGGGAGGCGCGAAGCGATCCGCCGCCGCGCCGCGCTCGGGCGCGTGCAGGACCCGCGGCTCATCCGCCGCCGATACCGCGCCGACGGCGACCGAGGCGGGGAGAGCTCGGGCGATGGCCTCGGCGTGCTGGTGCGCACGCGCGATGCCTTCGCTGCCGAGGCTGTCCGAGTGGTCGATCACGAAGATGACGGCGGCGTCATCGCTATCGAGCTGCCACGCGGGATCGGCGAGGGCGAAGAGCACGAGCACGACGAGGAGGACGCGAACCACGAGCACGGCCCGACGCCGCGCCGGCGGCATCGGATGCACGGATCCCGCGGTGCTCCACCAGAGGAGCAACGCCGCCGGAACGACGAGCAACAGGAGCCAAGGTTCGGCCCAGTCCACGAAGCCGCCCATCAGAAGACCCCCCGCCGGTGGAAGAGCCACGCTTCGACGAGCAGCAGGATCAACAGCGTCCAGAGAAGCCACGGCCGCAGGTCGCCGCGGAGCGGCGAGCCGGTGCTGCCGAGACGATCGTCGTCGGGATCGATGACACGCGGCTCGAGCAAAGTCTCCGAGCGGGATCGGAGCGCGGCGCTGCCGCGGGTTTCCCCGACCTTCCAGAGACCGATGCGATCGAGCTCGGTGAGCTCGCCGCTCCGGGGCAGGCTCACCGGAGCCTCGGGCGGCACGCTCCACTCGATGGCGTCGCCGGCGAGCTCGATGACATCACCGGTCCGGAAGTTACTGCCGGGGCTGCTGCTCGTCGCCGACTGCGTCGTCCAGAGGATCGCGTTGCCGAGGAGTAGCGGGTAGGACGCGAGCAGCGGCAGGCGCTCCGACTTCTCCGGCGCGAATGCCATGACGACGATGCGCGTGCGATCGCGCTCCCCCGCCACCATCAGCGGTCCCATGCGTCCGACCCACAGCGGGGCGAGCGAGCTGCTCGTTTCGAGAACCGCGGTCTGGGTGACGGCGACGCGTTCGCTCGCGACGCCGTAAAGGAGCGGGTGTTCCTGATCGATGGCGCGGAGGCGATCGATGGGGAGACCGTCACCCGGGATCGGTGCCGCGCGCACCGGGCCGCGACTGCCGGGGGGACGCAGCACGATGGCGGGAAGCTCCTCCGGCCACTCGTCCGGGAGCCAGCCGTCGAAGATGACGACGTCGCCGAGATCCGCCGGCGGCCACTCGGCGGGCGTCGATTCGAAACACTCGATCTCGCCGGCGCCGGAGATGGCGGCGAGGGCGAGCCGCGTGAAAGGGTCGGGATCGGGTCGCACCCACACGGCGCGAATTGCCCGGAACTCGGGAATGCGGGCGTACAGAGCATTGTCGAGCGCGAGGGCATCGCCTTCTGCGCGCACGGCGAGCGACAGCGTCTCGCCGGTGCGTCCCTCGATGGGAAGGAGGAGCCGCGCGCGGTTCGTCGTCTCCGTCGCTTCATCGGCGACGCCGATGGTGAGCTCGCGGAGCGCGACGAGCGTGCCATCGACGCTCATCTCGAGAGTGACGTCGAGAGGCTCCTCGGCCGCAGCGCTCACTTCCACGAACGCTTCGAGGCGACCGTTCTCGAGCGGCAGGTGACGGAGCTCGAACGCCGTGATCCCGGCGTTCACCGGGTTCGGGATGCCGACGTTGAACGTCTCGACGGTTACGTCGTCGCTCTGCGACGACGCAGAAGCCCCGGCGCGATCGGTGACGTGCCACACCGCCGCCGGCGCGCGCACGGCGGCGAGCCGGCGGGCGAGCTCGAGCGCCTTCTCGGGATCTCCTGCCACCGGGCGCGTCGCGATGCTCTCGAGGGCGCGGCGCACGGCGCGGCGATCGAGGGAGTGCGGCAACAGGATCTGCGGCCGCCGGTCGTAGCTCATGACGAGGATACGCGTCGCCGGCGAGACTCCCGCGACGAGGGGGTCGATGAGCTCCCGCGCTTCGTCGAGACGCGTGCGACCTTCGGCGTCCGTCGCCGCCATCGACGCCGACGCGTCGACGAGGATGACGATGCTGTGCAGCGAGCCGGACGCGGGGGCGACGATGAGATGCGCCAGCGCACCGACGCCGGCGAGAACGGTCAAGCACGCGAGCAGGAACGCGAGCAAGCGCTTGAGGCGGCGGAGCCACGCCGACTCCTGGTACGACTTCGACAGCGACTTGAAGAACGCGAGTGTCGTGACGGGGACCCGTCGCGGCCGGCGGCGGAAGAGAAACAGCGCAACCACGGGCACGAGAGCGAGGGACCAAAGGAGCAGCGCCGGAGCCTGAAAGTGCATCACGCTCCCTTCACTGCGCGAGCGCGCTGCCCCGGGACAGGACGCCGAGGAACATCGTCTCGAAGGCGAGATCGGTGGTCCACGTGACGTAGTCGACCTGTCGCGTGAGACAACTCTGGGCGAGGTCTTCGAGATATCGCTGGAAGCGCGTCTCGTAGCGGTCGAGCTCGCGCTTCGTGAGGCTGAGCCGACGGGTCTCGCCGGACTCGACGTCGTAGAGCTGCACTTCGCCGTCGACGTCGGGGCGCAGCTCGCGGGGGTCGAGCAGGTGGATCACGTGGGTCTCCACCGGCCACGTCGTCGCGCGGCGCAGCGTCTCGGCGGCGTCGTCGGGGTTCGGGCCGAGCAGATCGGAGAGGATGAACGCGATGCCGCGGCGATCGCGACTCGGTCGAAATCGGCGCAGGCTCCGCTCGAGATCGGAGTCGCCTCCGCACTCGAGGGCGGCGAGGTGCTGCAGCACCGAGTGGATGTGGCCCTGGCCGCGGAGCGGCTGCAGCTCCGTGCGCAGCTCGTCGGCGAAGCTGAGCACCGAGACGCGATGCTGATTCATCAGCGCGAGGTACGCGAGAGCGACGGCGATGCGCAACTCGGTGACGCGCTTGCGCGGGTGCGGCTCCGCCATGGAGAGACTGCGATCGATGAGAATGTGGACGTGGTACTCCTGGATCTCCTCGAAGATGCGGATGAAGAGCTTCTCGAGCCGCGCGAAGAGACGCCAGTCGATGGCGCGGAAGTCATCGCGGGAGGTGTAGTGACGGTAGTCCTTGAACTCGCGCGTCGCCCCGACGGCGCGGGTCTGCTGGCTCCCCTTCTTCGTCAGCAGGCGCCGGCGGCGGAGCTTGAAGAAGAGCGTGCGTAGGCGGGCGAGGAAGTCGGGATCGAAGAGCTCCTCATCGGCCATCGGCGCCTCCAGTGAGGGCGACGACGCGGTTCTTGCCGCAGCGCGTCACGAAGTGCGACCCGGCGATGAAGGCCATGTTCGGAACGAGCGTCGGTTGGTGGCCGCGGGGCTGGTCTGCGGTACCGCCGAGGAAGTGAAGCTTCTGGCGCACCGCCGTGTCCTCCTCCGGCTCCGGGGCCATCTCCCCCGGCCACGGCTTCGAGAAGACGAGCGCGAGAGAGTTGCCGTTGTAGCAGTGGACTCCGGACGTCGAGGCGACGTAGACACGAGCACCGTCCACCGCCGCTTCCGCGCGACCGAGCTCGCCCGTCTCACCGAACGACACCGCGCGCACTTCGCCGCTCTCGATGTCGAAGCGGGTCAGGGTCTGCTGGCCGAGGAAATAGAGGTTCTTGCCGTGGTACCCGATGAACGTCCCGCCGACATTCGCCGTCTTTCCGAAGAGCGGGAGGTCGATGTCGAAGAGCTGCGCCTCTCCGGTCGGCGATGCGTAGGAAACGGAGAGGAGCACGAGGCGGCGTCCGAACAGCAGGCCGAGGCGGGATTCGTGGATGTTCGACGGCGACGCCCAGCGTGCCGCCGGGGTCACGACGGATGTCTGATGTTGAATGTTCTGAATCGACCAGTTCCGCAGGCTACGCCGATGGGCGTCGATGAGGATGCGTCCGGAGAGCGAGCGCGGACGAGGATTGAACATGAAGCCCATCCCCCGCGGTGGCGGAGTCGTGACGGCGGGCGTCGCGGTTCCGTCGAGGGAGAACGGAAACGAACGCGCGGCCAGCGGGTTGAAGGACCACAACGTGGCACCGTCCGCAGCGTCGAGGATCGCACAGCGGGAGCCGTGAACGAAGACCCGATCGCCGGTCACGGAGAGCCCGCTGGCGAGCTCCGTCACCGGCAGTCGAGCACGTTCCTGATCCTCGGGCAGCGGACTGAACCAGCGCAGCTTCCCGGAGTCGCGGTCGACGGCGGCGACGGCGCCGGCCCCCGGATGGTGCGCGATGACGAGCGCACCGGCCATCGCCACGAGAACTTGCGGTCCTCGGGCGAAAGATCCGTCCGGGTGCACTTCGAAGTCCCAGAGGTGCCGACCGTCGTTCGACGTGCACGTGATGAATCCGCCGTGAACGGTGAGGAAGGACTCGGCGCCGGTGGCGATGGGAGCGCGGATCGAGTGCGGCTGACCGCGGCCGCTGAAATCGGGTGCGGCTCCGACGCCGCCCGTGGGGAGCATTCCGTCCTGCTCCCAGAGAAGCTTGCCGGTCACCCCGTCGACGGCGTGGATGCGCCCGAGGGAGTCGCCGATCATCACGTGTCGCTCTCCCGTTCGCACGAGTGAGACGATCACGGCGGCGGGAACCTCGAACGCCCACGCGACGTCGAGCTCCGGCAACGGGCCCCGGGATTCGCTCAACGGCGGCACGGTGGATTCGCCGGCGGCGCTGGGCGTGGTGAGGACGGCCCGCGTGGCGCGCATGGATGCGGCGAGCCCATCCGGAAAGACGATGCCCGCCTCGGAGTCCCCGGCGATCCTCTCGAGCTCGACGATGGCGGCGTCGCGCTCGTCGTGGCGCCCCAGCTCGTTGAGGGCGTACGCGCGCGCCCATTGCACCCAGCTCGCGGACTCCCCGCGCCTTCCGAGTCGCTCCACCGCATCCATGAGGACGAGCGCCTCTTCGTGCGCGCCCGTCGTCCGGCGGGCGAGGAGCGCTCCGATGGAGCGCCAGTAGGAGTCGGCGAGGTGGGCGATGATCACGGCGCGCGTCTCCTCGGTCACCTCGATGCCCTCTTCGCCCCGCAAGACCCGTCGCAGAGCACCGCGCAGCCGGGACTCGTCACCGGAGGAGGCGAGCGCCGCGAGCCACTTCGTCCAGGTCGAGCGATTCGTGGCATCGAGCACGGTCAGGCGCTCGAGGCAGAGGAAGACGCGATCACTCATGCCGAAGCGACCGAACGCCGAGTTCATGAGGCTCCGCAACAAGTCCGCGTCGCCGATGGCGGTGACGTCGAGATCGAGGAGGATCGGTTGCGCAAGGTCGTAGCGGTTGTCGGCGATGTGCAGGAGCGCCTCCCGCGCGCGATACTCGGCGCGGCGGTCGGGATCGTCTTCCATGAGCACGCGCAGCTGCTCGGCGACACCGGGACTCCCCCTGAGGCGACGCTGCATCGAACGCAGGAGCCGCCGCCGCAGCTCCACCTCGAGCTCGCGCGGGAGATCTTCGCGTTCGAGGAGCTCCTCGAGTAGCGACTCGACGCCCCCCATGTCGTGCTGCGAAGCCACATCCGCGAAGATGCCGATGCGCTCGTAGTGCTTGGCGCTCCAAGGAGTCGGTTCGTCCCAGAGCCGCTCGCGCTCCGCCGTGCTGAACATCGCCGCATTCTCGAACGTGTCGAAGAAGGCGAACGCGACCTCGAGCCAGCGCTGATAGCGCGCGGCGGTGTCGGTGAGCTCCCGCACTCGTGCCACGCTGCGGGCTCCGGAGCCGAGATCCGAGAGTCGCCGCTCGACATCGATGAGTCGCAGCTGCATCTCGAAGTGCCGCGGGTCGCGCTCGAGCCGTTCGCCGAGCAGGCGGTGCGCCTCGACGTAGAAGCGCTCGCCGATCATCAGCTGCACGAGATCGAGGACCGCCTCCGGCGGCGCCTCTTCGGGAACTTGCTCGATCATCACGGCCCGCGCTTCGTCGCGACGACCGAGCGCGCCGAGGCACTCCGCGAGCTCACGTCGCACGCCGAGGCGCAGCGGGGCCTCGGCGACGACGCGCCGAAACGCGTCCGCCGCCTCGGTCAACAAGCCGTGACCCCGCAACTCCCGTCCCAGCTCGAGCAAGCGCGCGCGACGCTCCGTCGGCTGCAGCTCTTCGAGGGCGCGCTCGAGCAACGGCTTCGCCTCGTCGGTGCGGCCGACGAGAAAGAGCGCGCGGGCGAGACGTTCGGCGAGATCACGACGCTGTGGGAACGCGCGAAGACGCTCCTCGAGAAACAACGCGCAGCCCCGGTCGTCGCCGAGACGCTCGAAACGGAGCAGGATCTCCTCTTCGATGCGGTTCGAAGCGGGGATCTCGCGCAGACCGGCGATGAGGACTTCGAGGGCGCGGCGCTGGCGATCGAAGCCGGACAGGAGACGCGCGAGATCGAGGAACGCGCCCTCATCCCGCGGCCGAGCCGTCACCACCGTTTCGGCGCGAGCGATCATGGCGTCGCGCTCTTCGCTCGACTCGACGAGCGCTGCGCGGCGTCGCAGGATCTCCGGCCGTCGCCAGTAGTCCGCGGTGACTCGGCCGAGCAACGTGTCGAGGCGCGTCGTCGCCGCGTCGCGCCGATCGAGAACGACTTCGATCTGTGCCGCGAGAAGCGTCCCGTCGACGCCGACCTCCGGAGCCGGCTCGCCGGCGAGGACTCTCTCCACTTCGGCGAGGGCCGCGTCGTGGAACTCGAGCTCGTGCATGCGACGGGCGGCGACGAGCCGACCTTCGTCGCTTCCCGCGAGCATCGCAGCGAGCGTCTCCAGAGCCCGCTGTTGCATGTCGCGGCGGTCGACGGCGCCGGCCCGCTCGATGAGGAGATCGAGCCACGCCCGCTTGCGACTCGTGAGCTTCTCGAGGGCGATGGCTCGCTCGAGGGGAACGAGGTCGTCGTCGCGGCCGGCGCGCCGGCGTGCTCCGTGCAGGAGGAACTGCAGGTACGGCGCGTCGGGATGATTCGCCGCCGCTTCCTGAATGCGCGCATCGGCCTCGGGATCGCCGAATGCTTGCATGAGACGCACCAGGACAATGCTGGCGGAGACGTCCTCGGGATACGACTGCAGGTGTCGTTGGTAGATGCCGATGAGGTCCGCGGCGCGATGGGCATCACGGTAGAGCTTGACGAGACTCGTCAGCGGTGTTTCGAGAGTCGGATCGTGGTGCAGCGCCGTGCGGAGCGGCAGCGACTTTTCGGCGAGCTCCTCATCGGAGAGGACCGGCGGGTCCCGATCGGGGGACGACACCTGCCGCGGCGGCGGCGGCACGATGATGGGTTGCGCCGCGACGTCACGAGTCTCGAGCAGCAACGAGATCGAGAACACCGTGACGAGCAGCGCGAGCGCATCACGATGCCGGTGCGTCATACCGCCCCCGCAGCGGGGCGCGGCACTTGCTCGAGAATGTCGCGCAACAGACCGTCGACGTCGACGGCTTCCGCTTCTCCCTCGAAGTTGAGGAGCACGCGGTGGCGCAGAGCCGGCAACGTCGCTCGCGAGATGTCGGCGATGGAGACGGCGGTGCGACCGTCGAGGAGACACGCGACACGCGCGGCGCGAATGATGGCCTGCATCCCCCGGGGACTCGCGCCGTAGGCGACGAATCGCTTCACCGCGTCGCCGGCGTCGGGAGTCTCGGGATGCGTGGCGAGGACTAGGGCCGCCGCGTAGGCGGCGATGGGCTCCGCCACGGGCACGTGCGTGACGAGCTTCTGGAAGTCGATGAGCTCTTCCGCGCTCATGACGGTGCCGACGACGGGCTCGTCGGCTCCCGTCGTCCGTCGCGAGATCTCGACGAGCTCCCCGGCATCGGGGAACGGGACGCGCAGCTTGAAGAGAAACCGATCGAGCTGCGCCTCCGGCAACGGGTACGTGCCTTCCATCTCGAGCGGGTTCTGTGTGGCGAGGACGAAGAACGGACGCGGCAGCTCGTGGCTCTCGCCGCCGGCGGTGACGCGTCGCTCCTGCATCGCCTCGAGGAGCGCCGCCTGCGTCTTCGGCGTCGCGCGGTTGATCTCATCCACCAGCAGCAAGTGGGTGAACACGGGCCCGCGCTCGAAGTGGAAGACGCGCCGGCCGGTGCCGTCGTCGTTGACGATGTGGGTGCCGAGGATGTCCGCCGGCATGAGATCGGGAGTGCACTGCACGCGCCCCGACCCGAGACCGAGGACTTGCGAGAGGACTCGCACGAGAAACGTCTTGCCGATCCCCGGCACGCCTTCGAGCAGCGAGTGGCCGCTGCAGAATATGGCGAAGAGGACTTCCTCGATGAGCTCGCCGTGACCGACGACGGCTTGCTGCACTTCATCGACGAGCCCGTAGAAGCGCGTGCGGAATTCGCCGAAACGTCGCTCCAGCTCTTCCGGAGAGAGCTCCGGCGCTGCGTTGAGCTCACTCGGGGACATCGCTTCCGGGGATGAGCTCAATCTCGTGCTCCCTCGAGTTGACGTCTGAGTATGGTGAAGTAGCGCAACACTTGCGCGCGGCGCGAGAGCGGAAGCGGCTCGGCGGCGAGGGCTTCTTCCTCGGCGCGCAGGAATTCGAGCGCGCTGGCGCGGCGCTCGACGGTGGCGTCCTCGCGATGACCCTGACCGGAGAGCTGTCGCACCTGAGTCGCACCGTCGTTGACGGGTCGCGCTTCCACGACCTCGGTCGCCTCCGCGGGAAGTCTCTCCCGCGGCTGTCCCTCGAGGGGAGCGGTTCCGGTCCCCGCCTTCAGTCCGCCGGGCCTGGACCCCGGCACGGGAATGCTCCCCTGACCGACGCGCGCCGGGCCGCGGCCGGCTCCGACCCGCGAGCCGCCGCCCGGCTTACGTCCCGAGCCGCCGCATTCGGCGCACCCCTTGCCTTCGCACGACTCGCACTTGCCGTCACCGGAGCTACCGGGCTCGCCGGCCTCACCGGGCTTCGTTCCCGGCACCGGCGGACCGGTCGGCCCTTCCTCCCACGGCTCGAACGACTCCGGCAGCTGCGACAGAGGATCCGTCTCGCGATTGAGACTCGCGAGCTCCGGCTCTTCGCCCTGGGGAAACATCCCCTCCGGCAGCTGCGGCAGCTCCTCGCGCCGGCGCGACAGGCGCCGCAGTGAGTTCTCCGCCAGCTGCTCGACGCCATCGTCCTTGCGACCGAGCATCTCCTGGGCGGCACCGCGCAGCTTCTTGGCGAGCTCGTCGAGTCGCTCGCGGGATTCGAGTCGCTGCGCCAGCTCGCCGTACTTCTCGGCGAGCTCGCGAAACTCCGTCGCCGCGCCGGGGGGATCGTCCTGCTCGAGCTTCTCGTTCGCCTCGGCGAGGTGCTCGCCGAGTTGCGTGCGCAGGTCCTCGGGCGTCGCGACTTCGAGGGCACGGCGGAACGCCTCCTCCATGCGCGCGCGGGCCTCGAGAGTCAGCTCCGGGCTCTCCAAGGTATCGGCGAGCTGCACCGACTCGCGAGCGGCGCCCTCGAGGTCCTGACCGCGGATCGCCTCGGCGAGATCGTGCGTGTCGGCGTGCCTCTCGAGCTCGGCGAGCATCGCGGAGCCGATGCGATCGTGGCCGAGGTCACCGAGCTGCTCCGCGAGCTTCTCCGCTTCCCGGGCCCGGCGCTCCAGCTCTTCGAGGACTTCCCGGGGCGTGGCGTCGCTGAGCTCCTTCAACTTCTCGGCGGTCTCGGCAATGCGGCGTTCGAGCTCCGCCGCCGCCTGCTTCTCCTCGGGGTCGAGACCTTCGAGGTCGGCGAGCTTCGTCTCCTCTTCGAGACGGGCCGCGACCGCTGCGGTCTCGACCTCGGAGTCGCGGGCGATACCGTCGTCGCCGGCGCGCAGATCCGGCAACAAGAAGCCGGCACCGGCGACGATGAAGAACACCGCCGGAGCGATCCAGGTCCGATGACGGAAGAACACCGGTAGGTCCCGGCGCACATCTCGCATGGCGGAGCCGAGCTCGCGTTCGGCGCGGGCGAGGTGCAACCGCACCCCGCTGTCGGAATGCGGGCGGCGCGCAAGACTGTAGGCCGAGACGAACATCTCCTGGCGCCCGGCTCGCTCATCCCAATGGGCGAGGGCGGCGGCGACGCCGGGACGACGCCACGCGACGAACACCGTCGCGACGATGAGCCAGGTCGCGATGAGCAGACTCCCCCAGGTGAGGCTGCCGCTCACCGTGGCGAGGAGCGGGATCGCGGGTGCGGTCGCGGCGAGCGCACGCACGGCGAGGAGCCCGAGGACGGCGACGGCGAAGAGCGGCACCGCGGTGGCACCGAGCGTGGCGACCCAGCGGGACAAAGCGAGGCGACGTCGCACCCGCCGCGCGGCTCGAACCCAGCGCTGTTCGCCGTTAGCCGTCGGTGTCCGAGCCGCCATCAGTCTCCCAATCGTTCCAGGATTCGCTCGAGTCGCAGCCGCACTTCCGGATCGCTCGCCTGTCGCAACGCCTCCTGTATCGGCAGACGCGCGAGATCGCCGAGCGCTTCCAGCTGTCGCGTCGCCGCCTCGCGTCGTTTCCACTCGTCGGCGCCGAGCTCGCGAATCATCTCGGCGATGCGAGCTCGCATCTCTCCGGCGATGCGCGGCGTCGGCACGTGCACCTCCATGATATCCCGAACCGGGACCGCAATGACGCCCGCGGCGGTGCGAAACGGCAACGAAGCCTGTTTCAGCTCCCCGGTGATGACGCCGCCGCCCCAGATCTCGGCGTGAAACCGCGGTCGTCCCCCGGCGGCGCCGGTGCCATCCAGGGCCTCGAGGAGCTTCACCTGTCCCGGCGGCACCGGAATCACTCCGCCGGAGGAG
>JANQEJ010000265.1 GCA_028278425.1 Planctomycetota bacterium
CGCTTGTGCTTGCGGCCGTTGTTCAGGACGTAGCTCAAGACGTTTCGCACCTCGCGGGCCGAGCGGAGGATGCGGTCGTGGTACCGGTCGGCGAAGACGCTGCCCTTGCGGCCCCAAAGGCGGTTCAAACCTCTCGCGATGCGGATGGAGAGACCCTGGATGCCGCGCGACAACGCCAAGCGGTCCGTTGCCTCGACGATCAGGTGCAGGTGGTCGTTCTGGACGGAGAAGTGCACGAGGCGGAAGTGCCCCTTGGCGAGCCTGCCCGCACGCTCCTTGCCCTTGTCGAAGGCCCCACAGATCGCGTTGTAGGGATCGATTGCCCGCAGCCGGGGCAGATCGCTCCGCGTCTTGAGCGTGACGTGCACCGGATACTTCGACGCCAACGCCGCCCGCCGCTTGTGCGAAACGCCGGAGTCCTCCTTGGGCGGTCGTCCGCGTCTCTTCTCGCTCGGCTTCTTGCGCCAGATGCTGGAGAAGTTGAGTTGTCGCCCTCGCTTCACAAGGAGATTATGGGCAGAAATAGGAGATGACGCAAGGAAAGCCTCACAAAAATCAGGGGTGCGCGGCCTCGGAAGTGCCCTACGCTCGCAATCCAGAAGCGAAGCGGCCTACTTCAGTCAGTACAGGGAAAGCGCCCTCGAGCCCGGCAAACGATTTAAAGCCCGGCCGTTGCGTCACGCGCTCCAGAACCGCAGGCCGCGGCCTGGGTCTTCTCACTCCCCTCCCGGCAAACCCGCGTAGTCAAAGCTCTTCTTCTTCTCTTCCTCTTCTTCCTACCCCCCGCCCACCCACTTCCGCACCTCCGCCCGAAAGTGCCGAATCCTCCTCTCATGATGCGACAACGGCACCCCCGTCGTCGCGCTATCCCTCACCCCCCGCTGAATCCAGGGCAGATTCTCGAAGTCCTCTTCCAACAACCGCGCATACCGCGGCTTCAACGACGCGTAGAACTCCCCTGCCCGCTCCGACGCCGAAGGCGCCGCATAGAGCTCGTACACGAACCGCGTCCGGTCGATCCCCTCCGGCAGCATCCGAAACACCGTGAAGTGATTCGGCAGCAGGCTGAACACCGTCGCCGGAAAGACCAGGTAGCTCATGTTCGTCGTCCGCTGGACCTGGTTGAGCCGCGCGAACCCCTCCACCCCGAGCTCCGCCGCCTCCCGCCCCATCGGGCCGTCGGGGGCGTACGCGTTCGGGGCGCGGAACGCGGTCGCCATCCGCGAGTGCGGGCCGAACCAGTCCATCGCCGACGCGCGGAAGTCGAGCAGCGGGTGCGCCGATCCCGCGTGGATCGACGGCAGGTGATAGGGCTCGAGGAACGCCTCGACGCCGACCTTCCAGCCGAACTCCACTTCGTGGGTCTCGCGCGCCACGAGCACCGCCTCGGCGAAGTCCCAATTCGCGAGCTCGTCCGTGAGCTCGCCGAGGAACTCGACGAGCGGCGGCGCATCGCCGTCGAGCGTGATCCACGCCCAGCCCCCCCACTCGTCCAGCTTCACCGGCGGCAGGCGCACCGCCGCCGGGTCGAACGCCGCCGGAAAGGAGTCCGGATCGGTGCAGGACCGAAGCCTGCCGTCGAGCCCGTAGCGGAACCCGTGGTACGGGCAGACCAGCGCCTCCACGACCCCGCTCTCCTCCCGCAGCACCTGCGCGGCGCGGTGGCGGCAGACGTTGTGGAACGCGAGCAGCGCGCCGTCCTCGCCGCGCACGACCGCCAGCGGGTCGCGGGCGACGTCGACCGTCGCGAACGCGCCGGCCTCGCCGAGCTCCGACGACCGCGCCACCGGCAGCCAGGCGCGCCGGAAGACCCGTTCGAGCTCGAGCTCGTACCGCTTGGGGTCGAGATACTCGTCCACCGGCAGCGGCTCCTGCCCGAACTCCGCGAACCGGCCGGCGGCCGCCGGCGGGTAGCCGCTGCGCGCGCGCTCGGCCTCGATCGCGGCCCGGATCTTCGCTTCGGTCTCGGGCTTCAAACCGCCGCGGCGACGGGCTCGCTCTCGTAGCCGGACACCGGCGGGTCCGGCATGTCGACCTTGTCGAGGAGCCGTTTCAGCTCGCGGTATTCGTCGCTTGCGCGGTACTCGTCCGCCGCCACCGAGCGGCCCATGCGGTTCAGGAACGCGCGGCACAGCGCCCGGACCTCGTCGGCGTCGTAGCCGTTGCAGTAGAGCATGATCTCGGACCAGAAGCTGTTGCCGCCCTCCTCGGTGGAGAAGACGGCGTGCTTCGGGCGGAACTTCAGCTCCTGGACGACGCGGTGCGCCTGCGCCGAGTCCATCGTCGCGTGCTTCCAGTGGTAGAAGGCGCCCTCGATCTTGTACTTCGCGCGCTCCTTCTCGATCGGCGTCGCGGGCGACATGTAGAACGGGCTCGCCGTGTAGGTCTCGACCTCGAAGCGGTCGACGAACTCGACGACGTCGTCCGCGCTCTCCGGGACGTCGCCGGGAAAGCCGATGATGAAGTTGGCGTGACAGGGGATGCCGACGCGCTTGAGCTGCTCCATCCCGCGCTCGTAGCCCTGCTTCGTCGCCGCCTTGTGCATGTTCCGCAGCACGTCGTCCCTGAGCGATTCGATCCCGAGGAACACGCCGCGGCAGCCGGAGTCCGCCATCAGGTCGGCGGTCTCCGCGTCGCAGAACTGCACGCGGCAGAAGGAGTACCAGTCGTAGTCGAACTTCGTCAGGACGCGGCAGAGCTCCTTGAAGCGCTCGGCCGGCACGTTGAGGGTGTCGTCGGTGAAGACGACCGAGCGCACGTGCGGGTGGTGCGCGCGAAGCTCTTCCAGCTCGCGCTCCACGGTCGCCGGCTCCTCGAGCACGAGCGGCCCCTGGTTGACGAAGTAGCTGCAGAAGGCGCACGTGAAGGCGCAGCTCCGGGCGGTGCGCGTGTGGACGGTGTGGTAGAGCGTGTCGGACGCGAGCCGCCCCCACCGCACGTAGTGCTCGTCGATCGGGAGGCCGCGCTCGTCGCGGGCGGACCCCCGCGCCATGCCCGTCGTACGGCGCACCCAGGTCGAGGGCAGGTCGAGCTCCGCCAGGTCGCCGCCGTTCGCCGCCATCATCGTCACGAGCGGCTCCTCGCCCAACGCCGACGACACGTAGGCGTCCGCGTTGAGCGACCAGAGCAGTCGCTGGTACTGCTCCGTCGGCAGGCTTCGCTCGAGCTCGACCAGGCAGAGCCCGCCGCAGACGATCCTCGCCTCCGGCCAGGCGCGCCGGCAGCGCAGGATCGCGTCGCTGATCGCCGCCGTCTCCACGAGGAAGGTGGTCGAGATGAGGACGAACCGCGGCGCGTAGCGCTCGGCCAGGTTCTCGACGACGACGCGGTCGCCGATGTTGACGTGGATCACGTCGTAGCCGTGGCCGGCGAGGAAAGAGCGATAGTAGCTCCCCGACAGGTGGGTGATGCCGTACGGGTCGTAGCGCCGGTGATGGCGCGTCGTCCCGTACTTCGCCCACGACAGGAAGCGGTGGAAGTCCATGCGCCGGCCGTCGATCGTCGCGCACTCGCGGTACATGCGCGCCTCCGCCGAGGTGTCGTCGTCCGCGTACTCGTACTCGCCCTCGCGCCACGTCGGGCGCGCGGAGTCGTCGTCCAGGTGGTCGTTGTACCAGCGGTCGACGTTCTCGTAGAACGAGATGAACACCGCGTCGACGCGTCGGGCGACCATGCTTCGCGAGGATAGCACAGCCTCCTAGAACCCGCCGTCGCTCACTTCTCGATGGGGTAGACCTCCGGGGACGCCGCCCGCCTCTTGGCGAAGAACTTCCACTCGGGTGAGCTCGGCAATCCGGCGCGCACGTAGCAGAGGACTTCGTTGAAGCGACGCCGGGTCGTCACGAGCCCGACCTCGCCGAATTGAGCGGGAATCCTCGCCAGGTCGACGATGTTCTCCGCGTGGTGGGCCACCGCGATCTCCGGATGGGCCGTGAGCACGCCGAACGTGCACATGGCCGGCAGGTCATCGTCGACGGGGAAGAGCTGCGCCATCGAGTTGAAGTAGCGCATCCAACGCGTGAACGAGACCGGGTTCGCCTTCGCGATCGTCTGTCGAAGGTGGTAGGCCTGCCACGCCTCGGAGAGATCGCCGCACCAGGCCTGAAACAGCGGGCACGCGGCCGGCGGATTGAAGTGCTCCACGGCGAGGTAGTTCTTGAGGAAGGCCTTGCAGGCCGTATCCCTCATCGCCGCGTACAGCTCCGCCGGGACGTTGGACACTCTCACGAAGTCGTTGAGCACCTTCTTGAGCAGGAGCAGCGCATGGAGCCTCTGTCCCTCGCCTTGGCTGAGCCCGCCCGCCTGGCCGGTCTTCAGCCTCAGCGCCTCGATCGGTTTGGCGATGTTCTGGCCGTAATGCTCGGTGACGTAGACCGCGCCGGACGCGACGTCGAAGACCGCTCGCCCCCCGCTCAGGACGCCCACGCTGATCGACAGCTCGATGAACGGAGACTTCGCCCTGTCCAGAACGTCCGCCGAGAACCTGGGCCCCGGCAGGTTCCCCTCCTTGTTGGAGTGGGAGTCCCCCTGATACCGGAACGAGAAGTAGCCCCCCAGCCCCTGCATCAAGGTGCCGAAGTCCACGTCGAGCATCGGCGCAGCCGGGAGCTCCACGAACGCCTTGACGTTCTCGCCCGTCGGGTCGGCGGGCGTGACGCTGGGAGTCGCCGCGCCTTCCTGCTTCTGGCCCTTCTTTCGGCGCGCGACGAGCTCCTCGCCGAACCACGCGGTCGCCTCCTCGAGCTCCGGATCCGAGGCGACCAGATTCCCCCAGTTCGCGACGTCCTCGAGCTCCTGCACGGGATAGGTGTAGGCCTCGATCGTCTTGCTCTTGTTCTCCTGCGCGAGGTCCTCCTGCGCACCTCGCAGCAACGCGAGCCGTTCGTGCAGGCCCGCGATGGTGACGTCGAGCGCGGCTCGCCGCAGGTCGAAGTCGGGCTCGACCGCCTCTCCGGTCTCGAAGACGCCCCTCAGGGACGCGAACAGCTCCCGCATGTGCTGGAGGGTCGTCATCCGGGCCTCGGCCTCCTGGATCAGCGCGGCGAGCTTCAGGAGGATCTTCTTCACCTGCGCCCTGGTACCGGGAGGCGGCACCGTTTCCGCGCGCTGGACGACGGGTCCGCGGCGCCGCTCGGCCGGCGCGGGGTCCGCCGCGGAGCGGGTTGCCCCGGTTCGCAGCGCCCGCTCGCCCATCCGCTCGGCCTCGCGCTCCAACCCAGCGTCGTCGTTGACCGCGACGCCCGCGATCTCGCCGGTCGGCCGGACGCGCCCCTGCATCTGCTGAACGACGTGCCAGCCCTCGTGAGCAAGGTGCTTCTCAGCGCCCGAGCCGAGGTGGATCTCGCGCCCCCGGGTATACGCCAGCGCCCCGACGCGCGGCGGTCGCGGGGAGTCGTAGTGCACCCGGACGCCGGACAGGTCGAAGCCCGAGAGACGTTCGAGCCCCGCGCGCAGCGCGCCCGGCAGCGCGCCGGTGCGAGGCCCTCGCCCCCGGCGATCTCCCCCGACCGCGAGGAGGCGCTGGACGGCCCGGTTGCCGACGGTTCGTTGAAGCACGAGCAGGTCGTCGAGTCCGAAACCGCCGGTCCCGACGGAAGAAGGAAGACCAACGCTCGGCTCGGCGTCTTGGACGGATCTCACGGTCGGTCGTTCCAACGCGGCGGCACGGCCTTTCCCTTGCGCCGGGGCGGGACTGCGAGCTCGTCGGTTCATCCGTCTCTCCGACGGCGCAAGATACAGGTTCCCAACGCCGTTGGCGCGACGCCGCTCACAAGCGCCAGAAGAATCCGCCCCAGGCCACGCCGCCGGCGACCGCGGCGAACGCGAGCGTGTCGCCCGCCGCGGCCCCCTTCTCACGGCGCAGCGCGTCGAGCGCGACGAGCGGACCGGCGCAGCCGAGGCAACCGTGCTCGCGCAGCGTCGTCCAGGTCGCGTCCGCGCCGGCGCCGAAGGCGGCCGCGACGGCGGCCACCTGCGGCGCGCTGACGGCGTAAGGCAGAAAGCGGCGCGTGGCGGCGGCCGCCTCCGGGAACGCGTCGCGCAAGTCGGCGCCGAGCGCGCGCCAGCGCTCGTCGAGCGCCGCGCGGTACGCCGCGTCGGGCGGCTGAAAGCGGAAGCGCCCGGCCTCGACCGCGAGCACGCGCGGCGGAAGCGTCCCGGGCACGGTGAACGGCTCGCCGGGCGCCGCGTCGTTGCCGAGGATTCCGCCCAGGAGACCCGAAGTCGAAGCGTCGTCGCGCGCGAGCACGAGCGCGGCGGCGCCGTCGCCGTAGAGCGCCGCCGTGGCCAGGTCGTTCGGGTCGAGGTAGGCCGACGGCGTCTCGAGCGCGACGACGAGGACGGTGCGCGCGCCGAACCGCGCGGCCGTCAGCCACGCCGCGAGGCCCCCCACGCCGCCGGCGCGGACGTCGAAGCACGCGCCGCGCGCGCCGAGGCGGCGGCCAGCGCGCTCGTGATGCGCGGCGGGGTCGACGTCGCCGCGACCAGCAGGTCGACGTCGCCGCCGGCGATCCCCGCGTCCGCGAGCGCGCGCTCCGCCGCGAGCACGGCGAGGTCCGTCGCGTCCGGCTCCTCGATCCCCGTCCCGCCGGGGGCGAAGAGCCAATCGCGCCGCGCCACGCCCCAGGCGGTCTCGGGATGGTCCGCGCGCCACCCGCGCCGCTCGAGCTCCGCCTCCCAGCCGCCCCCGAGGAGCACTTGGTAGAGCTCGGCGTTCGGAAGCGCAAGCCCCTGCCCGAGGTCGGCCGGGAACGCGGCGCCGCTGCCGCGGAGCGCGAGGCCGAGGGTCGCCTCGACGCGCAGGCTCACGGCGCGGTGCGCGCGGCGACCATGTCGGACAGCGCCGCCACCGTCTCGCAGGTGCGCAGCTCCTGCACGGTCAGCTCGGTGCCCGTGCGGTCGCGCACGAGCCCCATGAACATCACCATGCCCATCGAGTCCCAGCCGCTGATCCCGGTGAGCGCGTCGACGCCGGAGAGCTTGCCGGGCACCGACTGCGTCGCCTCCTCCAGGAGCGGAACGACCTCGTCGGGGGTGAGCGCGTCGGCCATGGATTCGATCCTACACGCGCCGCTCGAGTCCGCGCCAGTAGGGCTCGCGCAGCGTCGCCTTCAGGACCTTGCCCGCGGCGTTGCGCGGAAGCTCGCCGACGAGCTCGACCTTCGTCGGGCACTTGAAGCGCGCGAGGAGCTCGCGGCAGTGCCGGATCAGCTCGCGGTCGGTCGCGCCGGCGCCGGGCGTCTCGACGACGAACGCGACCACCTCCTCGCCCCAGACGTCGTGCGGCGCGCCGACGACCGCCGACTCCGCGACGTCGGAGTGCTTCGCGAGCGCGTCCTCGACTTCGCGCGGGTACACGTTCTCGCCGCCGACCAGGATCATGTCCTTCAGGCGGTCGACGATCGTCACGAAGCCCTCCGCGTCCATCGTCGCGAGGTCGCCGGTGTGGAACCACCCGCCGCGGAGCGCCTCGGCGGTCGCCTCGGCGTTGCGCCAGTAGCCGGGCGTCACGTTGTCCCCTCGCGCAACGACCTCGCCGACCGCGCCGGGCGCGCAGTCGTTTCCGTCGGCGTCGACGACGCGCACCCGCGAGCAGAGGACCTCGCGTCCCGCCGAGGCGAGCTTCGCCGGCGGCTCTGCGCCGGGCTCGTAGAGGTGGTCCTCCGGACGCAGCGTCGTCAGCAAGCCGGCGGTCTCGGTCAGCCCGTAGCCCTGGAGAAAACCGCAGCCGAGCCGCCGCATCGCGCGCTCGAGCAGGTCGGCCGGGATCGGCGCGGCGCCGTAGACGACGAGCCGCAGGTCCGGGAAGTCGAGCTCGTCCACGCCGGGCTCGTCGAGCAGCCAGCGGAGCATCGCCGGAACGAGGAGCGCGTGCGTCACGCCCTGGCCGGCCAGCGCCCGCGCGGCGTCGCCCGGGAGGAACTCCGGCTGGAGCAGGAGCCGCGACCCGGCCGCCGCGTTCGACATCGCCATCAGCATCCCGCCGACGTGGAAGAGCGGCGTCACCTGGAGGAAGCGGTCGGCGCGCGGCAGGAGCGGCATGTCGAGCAGCCAGCTCCCGGTCAACGACAGGACGTTCCGGTGCGTCAGCATCGCGCCCTTCGGGGTTCCCGTCGTGCCGCTCGTGTACATCTGGATGCACACGTCGTCGGGAGCGCCGTCGCGCGCGCCGCTCGGACCGGACGCGTCGACCAAGGACGCGTAAGTCGTCCAGCCCGCCGGCGCGCCGTCGAGCGCGACGCGGAGCCGCACGTGCTCGAGGGACGTCGAGAGGCCGTCCACCAGCTCGCCGAAGCCCTCCTGCGCGACGACGCAGGTCGCCTCGGCGTCCGCGAGGATGTGCTCGATCTCGCGCGGCCCGAGGCGCCAGCTCAGCGGCACGAGCACCGCGCCGATCTCGGCTGCGGCGAAGTAGAAGGCCACGTACTCGGCGCGGTTCTTCGCCAGGATCGCGACGCGCTCGCCCGGCTTCACGCCGGCCTCGGCCAGGCCGCGGGCGAGCGCCGCCGTCTCGCGCTCGAGCCCGCGCCAGGTGACGCGGCGCGCGCCGTCGTCGATCGCCTCGGTGTCGCCGTGGAAGAGCGCGCTGCGCCGGAGGAGCGCGCCGATCCTCATCGTCCCGCCCCGGGATACAGGCCGAGGCCGAGCCCGCCCGACACGGTGAGGACCGCGCCCGTCACGAAGCTCGCGCGCGGCGAGCAGAGGAACGCGATCGCGTGCGCCACCTCCTCCGGCGTCCCGGCGCGCCCCACCGCGGTCGCGTCGAGGAGCTGCCGCCGCGCGCCGTCGTCGATCGCCTCGCGCGTGCGCTCGGTGTCGATCAGGCCGAGCTCGAGCACGTTGACCGTCACGCCGTTGTGCGCGGCCTCGATGGCGACGCTCTTCGTCAGCCCTTCGATGGCCGCCTTCGCGCTCGCGTACGCCGCCTGCCCGTGCGCGCCGAGCGACGCGGCGACCGAGCCCACGTTGACGATGCGGCCGAAGCCGCGCTCCTCCATGCCGGGCAGCACGTGGCGGATCGTCCGCACCGCGCCCTGCACCACGGTCTCGAACACGCGCGCGAACTCCCCGGCCGGCACGCCGACGAGCCGCGCGAAGGGCGCGAAGGCGGCCGCGTTGTTGACCAGGACGTCGATCGCCGGCGTGACGCGGTCGAGCTCGTCGAGCCACGCGTCCTCGCACACGTCGCCGACCACGACGACCGCCTGTCCGCCGGCGGCCTCGATCTTCGCGCGCGTCTCCTCGAGGCGGTCGGCGCGGCGCCCGACCAGGACCGCGCAGGCGCCGCGGCGCGCGAGCTCCTCGGCCGCCGCGCGGCCGATGCCGCGGCCGGCGCCGGTGATCAGCGCGTTGCAGCCCGCAAGCTCCTTCCTCTCGTCCGTCATCCGAACACGTGTACCGCGGCGCCGAAGGTGTAGCCCGCGCCCACCGAGGTCAAGAGGACCTTGTCCCCCGGCCGGATGCGGCCCGCCGCGCGGGCGTCGGCGAGGGCCATCGGGACCGTCGCGCCGGAGGTGTTACCGCGCTCGGCCACGTCGTCGATCGCCTTCTCCGCCGGGATGCCGAGGTCCTCGAGCGCCGCGCGCACCATGAGCGAGTTGCCCTGGTGCGTGAGGAAGACGTCGACGTCGTCGAGGGAGAGCCCGGCGCGCGCGAGCGCGGCCTCGCAGCTCTCGCGCGTGAAGCGGACGAAGAGGTCGAAGATCTCGTTGCGGTCGTCCACCACCAGGTGGTGCTCGCCGCCGGCGACCGTGTCGGCGCTCGCCGGCCGACTCGCGCCGCCCGCGGGGACGTACGCGCCCATCCGTTCGCGGCCCTCCGCGCCGCAGACGATGCTCAGGAAGCCCGGCCGGTCGGCCGGCTCGAGCAGCGCGCCGCCGGCGCCGTCGGCGAAGAGCACCACCGCGCGGCGGTCGGACGTGTCGACGTAGCGGCTGCGCGCGTCGGCGGCGAGCACGAGCACCTTCTCCTCGCCGCCGCGCACCGCGGCCGCGCCGAGGTCGAGACCGTAGAGAAAGCCCGCGCACGCCGCGGAGAGGTCGAAGGCCGCGCAGCGCGCGCCGAGCTTGCGCGCGACGATGGTCGCGGTCGACGGGCTCGGGTGGTCGGGCGAGATCGTGGCGAGGATCAGCCGGTCGAGCTCCTCCGGCGCGACGCCGCGTTCGTCGAGGATCCGGCGCGCGGCGCCCACCGCCAGGTCGGACGTCGTCTCGCCGTCGCCGAGCCAGCGGCGGCTCTTGATCCCCGTGCGGCTCTCGATCCAGTCGGAGTCCACGTCGAGCCCGAAGCGCTCGATCAGCTCGTCGTTGGTCAGGACTTGCGACGGGGAGAACGACCCGGTGGCCGTGATCGCGACGTCCGGCATGACGCCGTCAGGCCACCTCGATCGCGAGCTTCCCGAGGAGCTTGCGCTCCTCCATCGCCCGCTGGGCTTCCTTCACCTCCGCGAGCGGGTACACGCGCGTCACCGGGACGCGCAGGCGCTTCTGCTCGACGAGCTTGAGCGCGTGCAGCCACTCGCGGCGCGTGCCGATGTGCGAGCCGAGGAACGAGAGCTGCTTGTTCCAGAGGTAGCGCAGGTCGATCGTCGGCTTGTAGCCCGTCGTCGCGCCGCAGATCACGATCGTCCCGCCCCAGCGCAGGCTCTCGACGCTCGTGGACCAGACCTCCTGGCCGACGTGGTCGAAGACGACGTCGACGCCGCGCCCACCGGTGATGCGGCGCACCTCGGCCGCCACGTCCTGCCGGTCGTGGAGGAGGACGTGGGCCGCCCCCATCTCCTCGCAGAAGCGCGCCTTTTCCTCGGACGAGGTCACCGCGATCGGGATCGCGTTCAGGAGCGCCGTGAGCTGCACGGCGAAGGAGCCGGTCCCGCCGCTCGCGCCCCAGATCAGGACCTGGTCGGCCGGCTGGACCTTCGCGCGGGTGACCAGCATGCGCCACACCGAGAGCAGCGACGTGCTCGTCGCCGCCGCCTCGGCCCACGACAGGTGCGCGGGCCTCGGGTGGCACTGCGCGGCCTGCACGTTGGCGTACTCGGCGTAGGCGCCCTCGAGCGGCCCGGTCTGGAAACCCCAGATCCGCATCTCCTTGCAGAAGACCTCCTCGCCGGCGAGGCACGCGTCGCAGCGGCGGCAGGCGTTCACCGGGTAGGTGATCACCTCGTCGCCGATCTTCAGGTTCCCGACGCCCGCGCCGACCTCGACGACCTCGCCGGCGCCGTCCGTGCCCGAGATGTGCGGCAGCGGGAGACTCACGCGCGGCAGCCCCTTGCGCGCCCAGATGTCGTTGAAGTTGCACGCCGCGGCGCGCATGCGGAGCACGACCTCGCCCGGACCGGCCGCGGGCTCCGGCGCGTCGGTGTACTTCAGGACGTCGAGGTCACCGTGCTCCGTGAAGACGACGGCTTTCATGGGACACTTTCCCGGGGGTGGTTCCATGATAGCCTGTCGGGCTCCTTCCCGCCCATGAAGACCGTGTCCACACCCCCCGGCGAAACCGGGCTCGCGCTCACGCCGGACGTGCCGCTGTGCCAGACCGACCTGCCGCTCGACTGGTACCAGCCGGAGTTCAAGCCGTACGCGGAGGAGTTCCTCGCGCTCCCCGACCGGAGTCCGCAGACCGTGCTCGGCTACCTCGACAAGTACGTCAAGCCGGCGCAGGAACACTTCGGCGACGCGCTGCTCCTGCTCGCGCACTACTACATGGGCGGCGAGATCGTGAAGCTCGTCGAGCACTACGGCGGCAGCGTGGCGGACAGCTATCAACTCGCGCTGCAGGCGCGCGCGCACCCCGAGAAGAAGGTCATCGTCGAATCGGCGGTGCACTTCATGGCGGAGTCGATCGCGCTGCTCGCGGCCGAGGACCAGGCGGTCTGGATCACGAACCCGAAGGCCGGGTGCACGATGGAGCTCCTGGCCAAGGACCACATGGTGCTGCCGGTCGCCGACCAGCTTCTCGAGCGCTACGGCGACGACCTGCTCGTCATCGCGTACATGAACACCTCCGGCCGCCTCAAGGCGCTCGCGGGACGGACCGGCGGGGCGGTCTGCACCAGCTCGAACGCCCCCGCGGTGATGGAGTGGGCGCTGAAGCGGAAGCGGCGCGTCCTCTTCGTCCCCGACGAGCATCTCGGCCGCAACACGGCGCACGCGCTGGGCATCGATCCCGAGCGCGTGGTCGCCCTCCCCGAGCCCGGCCGCGGCGCGATCCGCATCGAGGACGCCGAGGGCGGCCTGGATGCGCTCGACCGCGCCTCCGTGATCCTCTGGGGTTCCTATTGCGGCGTGCACACCATCTTCACCCCTGAGATGGTGGAGCACTGGAAGGCGAACGGCTGGCGCGTCCTGATCCACCCGGAGTCGCGGCTGGAAGCCGTGCAGGCCGCCGACGGCCACGGCAGCACGAGCTACCTCTGGAACGCGCTGCTCGAGGCGAAGCCCGGCGACAAGCTCGCGATCGGCACCGAGGGCCACTTCGTCGCCAACGCCCGCGCGCTCGGCGCGCAGCGCGGCGTCGAGGTCCGCCACCTGGCCGACGTGCCCGGTTTCGCGCAGGCCGGCTGCGGCTGCGCGACGATGAGCCGCAACGACCCCCCCCACCTCGCCGGGATGCTCGACCTCTTGCGCAGGGGCGAGGCGCCCGACATCAACCGCGTCCTCGCCGGCGACGTGGTCGACGAGCGGACCATGCGCCGCGACCGGCTCGACGCCGCGGAGCGCAGCGAGCTGATCGGCCACGCGCGCGCCGCGATGGAGCGGATGATCGCGGTCGTCGAAAGCAGCTAGGCCTTCTGCGACCGCTGCGCGTCCAGGACCTCGCGCACGCTCCGCGCCATCTCGGCGAGCGCGAAGGGCTTCTGCAGGAAAGCCACGCGCCCGTAGTCGAGCAGGGCCTCGTCGTTGTAGCCCGACATGAAGAGAACGGCGTCGACGCGCCCCTCGAGCCGCTCGGCCAGCTCGCGGCCGCTCATGCCGGGCAGGACGACGTCGGTCAGGAGCAGGTCGACCGTCTTTCCCTGAGCATCCGCGACCCGCAACGCCGCCTCGGCGTCCGCCGCCTCGAGCACGCGGTATCCGCACTCCTCCAGGCACTCGCGCGCGACCGCGCGCACCTGCTCCTCGTCCTCGACCAGGAGCACCGTCTCCCCGCGGCGGCTGCGGAACGCCGCGGCGCGCTCGGCGGGGATCAACACGTCGTCCGGCGTCTCTTCGGCGCGGGGGAAGTAGAGTCGAAAGTGGGTCCCGTGGCCGGGCCGGCTCTCGACGCGGATCGCGCCGCCGCCCTGCTTGACGATGCCGTACACGGTCGCGAGCCCGAGGCCGGTGCCCTCCGCGCGCGTGGTGAAGAACGGCTCGAAGATCCGCTCGCGCGTCTCGGCGTCCATCCCCACGCCCGTGTCCGCGACCGTCATCACGGCGTAGTCGCCCGGCGCGACGCCGGGCACCGCTCCGGGATCGGCCAGCTCGGCCGCGCCGGTCTCGATCATCAGCCGGCCGCCCTTCGGCATCGCGTCGCGCGCGTTGATCACCAGGTTGATGACGACCTGCGCGAGCTGGCCGCGATCGAAGTAGATGCAGCCGGTCAGCGGATCGAGCTGTGTCTCCAGCCGAATGTCCTCGCCGATCACGCGGCGGAGCATGCTCTGGATGCTCGCCACCTCGTCGTCGAGCCTCAGCAGCGTCGGTTGGACGACCTGGCGCCTCCCGAAGGCGAGAAGCTGCTGCACGAGGGCGGCCCCGCGCTCGGTCGCGTCGCCGATCCGGCGGAGTCGAACGCGGACGGGATCGTTGGGCTGGGCGTTCCGGAGCAGCATGTCCGCGTAACCGCGGATGACGAGGAGGACGTTGTTGAAGTCGTGCGCGACGCCGCCGGCGAGCCGGCCGAGGGCTTCCATCTTCTGCGTGTGCCGCAGCTCGCCGTCGGTCACCAGCGCGGTCAGCCGGTCCTCCAGATCGTCGTTGCGCCGGCGCAACAGCACGTGCTGCGCATAGACGCACGCGACGAGCGCGAGGAACCCGGCCAGCATGGTCACCTCCCGCGCGCCTCGCCCGCCGACGTCGAACAGCCCGGCGGACGTGAGGCTCAGGTGAACGACCGGAAGCAGGAACGCGTACGCGAGCGGGAGCGCGGAAGCCTCCGCGCGAGCTCCGATCGAGTCCGCGCGCGCCGGCTCCGGGGGAGCGGAGCTCCGGTTGCGCAGGCGCGTCGCCACGACGATGGCGAACGCCGGCACGCAGTAGGGCAGGTCGAGCGGCGTTCCGAGCGGCACGTCGAGCGTTCCCGCGTAGATCAGGCAGTCGACGAGGTCACCGAGGAGCCACCCGCCGGACGCCAGCGCGAGAAGGCCGTAGGTCACGCGCCAGCGCCGCTCCGACGAGGCCGCGACGAGGGCGCAGAAGCGTGCCAAGAGCACCGCGTCGAGCGTCAGGAACAGGTAGTAGGACGGCACCAACGTGTCGTAGGCCGCCCGGTCCAGGCTCGAGGGGATGAGGACGAAGTAGAGGAGGAGGACGCTCAGGAAGATCGCCGTGGCGACCGCGGTGAAGCGAAAGCGCAGCTTCCCCCCGGTCCACTCGGGGACGTGCGGTCGCAGCTCGAGCGCGAGCAGAAGCGACACGAAGCAAAGGAGGTTCAGAACGTCGCTGGCCAGCCAGCTCACCACGCCCGGAGCGAGCGCGAATCCCGCGAGCTGCGCCGCGAACCAGACGGTGAACCCCAAGGTCAAGACGTCCCAGAAGCGTCGCTCGGCCCGGGCGACGGCCCGCCGCCCGTGGATCAGGGCGAAGATGGTCAGGGCCTGCAGCAGGGGCGCGAGGTAGTTCCCCCCAACCGCCGCCAGCCATGCTTCCGGGGCGAGCGGCGTGAAGTAGAGGACGAGCAGGGAGGCGCCGACGAGAACCGCCGCAAGCACGACGGCATCGAGTTTCCGGGCTGTCCGCGTCTCCTGGCCGGGGGGAGAGGGGACGGTCATGCGGTTGACCTCGGCTCAGTCTAGCGGCTACGCGCTCACCGCCCGCCGCCGGTGGCGACCGACGTCCCTCCAGTCCCGAATTTGGGAAGCACGGCGCCAGCTCCGGATCAGCGCTCCCAACGTCCGGACGAGGGAATTCCCGCGATCTCCCGGTGCGGCCCGCTCTCCCAGCGCGATCGCGAGCAGCTCCCCCGCGGAGCGCGGCCGCTCTTCGGGCCGCTTCGCGAGGGCCGCGCGCACCGCCGCGTCGAGCCGCGCGTCTCCCGACGCGAGCGGCGGCGCCGGCTCGCGCAGGATCCTGCGCGGTAGGTTCCCGCGCAGGAACGGCGGCTTGCCGGCGACGAGCTCGAAGAGCGTCGCGCCGAGGCTGTACACGTCGGAGGCGGGCGTCGGCTTCCAGCGCAAGAGGACCTCGGGCGCCATGTACGGCAGCGTGCCCGAGGGAGCGATCGACGTGTTCCGCCCGCACTCGCTCGCGACGAACGCGACGCCGAAGTCCGTGAGCTTCGCCTCCATGCCGGGTTCGCCGAGCCGTTCGCGGACCGGCGCGGTCAGCATCACGTTGGCGGGCTTCACGTCGCGGTGCGTCACGCCGCGGGCGTGCGCGTGGTCGAGCGCGGGCGCGAGCTCGGCGAGGAGCCAGAGCGCTTCGGTGGGGCCGACCGGACCGCGCTCGCGCCGCAACGCGGCGAGCGTCGGGCCGCGGAGGAGCTCCATCGCGAGAAACGGCACGCGGCCGTCGAGCTGGAGCGTGTGGAGGCGCACGATCTTCTCGTGCGTGAGCGAGAGCAGGACGCGCGCCTCCGCGCGCAGGTGCGCGCGCGCGTCGCCGTCCCAGGCGAGGAACCCGGGCAGGAACTTCAGCGCGACGTCGTCGTCGAGCTCGCGGTCCCAGGCGCGCCACACGACACCCATCGCGCCCGCGCCGAGGCGTTCGGCGAGCTGGTAGCGCCGCTGCAACCAGGTGCCGTGTTCGAGGCCCGGTGCACCCGGCGCACTCGGCGCGGCCCGTCGGGCCGCCAGAGTGTTCCAGAGCGTCTCGTCGAGACGCTCGATTGCGCTCGCTCGAACTCGCTTTTCCATCGTCCGGACCCAATTGCCCCGAGGACGGACAAGGAACGTCCGCGGGTCCGGCTTGGACACATCCTGCCAGTGGAATGACTAATCGCGCTGGCGCGCGCGGTCACACGACCTTTACGCGGTGGCGCCGATTTGCGCGTCAGGCGAGGACTTCGCGCAGAAGCCGCTTGAGCAGCCGGAAGAGGAGCTCGCGCCGGTAGCGCGCCGTGGAGCGCACGTCGTCGATCGGGCTCACGTCCGCCCGCACCGCCGATCGCGCGGCGCTTTCGACCGCGGCGGCGTCCGGCGCGCGTCCGGCGAGCGCTTGCTCGAGCGAAGGAAGGAGAACCGTCCGCTCCGCGACCGAGCCGGCGGCCGCGCGCAACGCCGTGACCGCTCCCCCGTCGACTCTTGCCGCGATCGCGAGCACGACCTTCGAGATCGACTGCGCCTTGCGCGTTCCGACCTTGCGGAACGCGCGCCGCTCGTTCTCCGCGCGCGCGGGAACGAGCACCGACTCGATCAGCTCGTCCGGCCGGCGCGCGTTCGCGCGGTAGCCGGTGACGAACTCCGCGCAGGGAAGCTCGCGCTCGCCCGCCGCGGAGCGCAGGCGCACGACGGCGTCGAGCGCGAAGAGCACGGGGTTCAGGTCCGCCGCCGGCGACGCGGTGCCCAGGTTCCCACCGAGCGTCGCGCGGTTCTTGATCTGCACCGCGCCCACTTCCCGCGCGGCCTCGCGCAGGACGTCGGTCACGAGCGGATCGCGCTCGAGCTCGGCGCACGTGGTCAGCGCGCCGAGGCGGACGCCGCCGTCCTCCGCGCGGACGCCGCGCAGCTCGTCGAGCGCCCACACGTCGACCACGTGGCGCGGCTCGGTCCGCCCGTTCTCGAACTCGACCATGAGGTCGGTGCCGCCGGCGAGGAGCAGCGTGTCGGCCGACGCGCCTTGCAGCTCCGCCAGGGCGTCGTCGAGCGTCCGCGGCGAAACGACGCGCGCGTTCACCTCGTCTCCCCTCCCGCGGCGAGCACCGCCGCGATTACCTTGCCGTACCCCGTGCAGCGGCAGAGGTTGCCGGCCAGCGCCTCGCGCGCGGCCTCCACCGTCGCCGGCTTTCCTTCGCGCTCCCGCTCCTCGAGGAACGCGCGCGTCGCGACGATCATGCCCGACGTGCAGATACCGCACTGCGCGCCGCCCTCCTCGAGGAAGGCCTGCTGCACGGCTTCGTGCCCGGCGCCCTCGATCGTGACGACGTCGCGGCCGGCCGCCTGGCAGCCGGCGACGAGGCAGCTCATCACCGCCTCGCCGTCGACGAGGACCGTGCACGCGCCGCACTCGCCCTCGCCGCAGCCCTCCTTCGTTCCGGTGAGCCGCAGCTCGTCGCGCAGCACGTCGAGCAGGCGCGCGAGCGGAGCGACGTCGACCTCGCGCTCCGCGCCGTTCACCGTGAAGCGGAGCTTCAAAGCGCCTCCTCCGGGTGCGCGGCGAGCCAGGCCTCGAGCAGCCGCTCCGGCGTCGCCGGTAGCCGCTCGACGTGAACGCCGAGCGCGTCCTCGATCGCGGCGGCGACCGCGCACGCGCCGCCGTCCATCGGGAGCTCGCCGACGCCCTTCGCGCCCGAGGGACCGTGCGGGTACGGCTCCTCGACGAGCGCCACCTCGATCGGCGGCGTGTCCATCGTCGTCGGGATGACGCAGGTGGCCATCGTGTCCTGGCGCACGCGGCCCGCCTCGCTCGTGACCACCTCGAGGTGCGCGAAGCCGATCGCCTGCAGCGTGCCGCCCTCGATCTGGCCCTCGACGAGCTGCGGCTGGATCGCGCGGCCGACGTCGACCGTCGTCCAGAAGCGCGTCACCTCCACCTCGAACGAGTCGAGGTCGACCTCCACCTCCGCCACGTCGGCGGCCCAGCCGTACACCGGGTAGGCGTCGCCGCGGTAGGTGTCGTCGCTCCACTCGAGCCCCGGCGGCGAGTGGTACGTCACGAACGCGTGCGCGTCGCCGCCGCCGGCGACGAAGGCCGCGGCGCGCTCGCGGAACGAGCCGCCGTCCGGCAGCCGCGCCGCGAGCTCGCGGCACGCCTGCTCGATGCACCCGCCG
>JANQEJ010000297.1 GCA_028278425.1 Planctomycetota bacterium
CTCCTCCAGATTCGCGGGCTCCTCGAAGGAGCGCTCAACGAGAACCTCGACCATCGCTGAATCCATCGCCGGGGCCGGCCGCGCCGGCAGACCGGCAAGCGGTCCGTCGGGTCCGTGGACCTCCGCGGCCCAGACGGCCCGCGTCGCGAGCGACCTGGTCCGATAGTACTGACGCACGGTCTCAGCGTCAGGTGCGTCCCAGACGCAGAGCAGCCGCCGGCCGTCGCCCGACAGGTAGCTCTCCACGTGGCGCACGCCATACAGGTCACGGCACCACCCCGCTTCGCGCCACCGATCCCGGAGCTCGTCCTCGGTGATCGGAGGATCGAAGTCCAGCTCCGCGATCACATGCACCGTGTCACCCTCCCGCTGCGGCTGTGACGCCCGGCATGGCGCCGGTCAGTTCGCGAACGGCCCGTTGCGCAGCCGCCAGCGCATGCGAAGGTGTCCCCGGCGCCGCGCTTTCGCCAAGGGCCGCCAGATGCGATTCGAGGGCTGCGGCGTCGCCGAGTGCGGCGGTGGCCCAGGCGAGAGCGATCCGGGCGAACACGATCTCGCTGCGCCGGCCGACCGTCGTGGCCGCGACGAGGGCTTCCTCGGCACGCGCCAGCGCCGTCTCGGCGCGGCCGGCGCGAAGATCGATTTCGGCGGCGCGGGTCAGGGCGAAGGCCAGGCGATGCTTGGCGTCGGCGAAGCGCAGGTCCTGCAGCGCCGCCTCGAGGTCCGAATGCACCGCGCCGGCGTCGCGACTGTATGCGCACAGGCGGGACAAGACGCGCGCCACCGGGGCCTCGCTGCCTTCGCGCAACTTGTCGCCGATGGCGACCAGCTCGTCGCACAAGGGCTCGGCCTCGGCATAGCAACCGTCTAGGACCTCCAGCATGACCCGATGCTCGAGTGCCTGGAACTCGCCGAGCCGGTCGCCGTCGCGGCGTGCCAGCATGCGTGCGCGGTCGAAGGCCTCCCGGGCTTCCGCCGACTTGCCCTGATAGACGCGCAACAGTCCCATACCGTCGGCGATCGTGTAAGGCTCGGTGCCCGTCCGTTCCGACATCGCGCGCGCCTCCAGGAGCAGCGCCTCGGCGCGGCCCAGATCGCGCTCCAGCAAGGTCAGGCAGTGGGCCACGTCGGCATCGGCGATGACGCGCTCATCTTCGCCGACGACCTTGCCCACGAGCTCCGCCCGCGTGTTCAGCCGCTCTGCGGCGTTCCAGTCGCCGGACTCCCAACGCAGGAACCCCACGAGGTTGAAGCCGCGCCGTGCGTGCTCGACAGCACCGCAGTCGAGCGCATAATCGGCCAAGCCCTCCAAGGCTCGGACGACCTTCTCCACATCGGCCGGCCGCCGCGCTGCGATTCCCAACTCGTGCAGCTCGATCTGCAATCGCACGCGCTCCGGGTCCCTCAGTTGCCGCGCATGCCGCAAGCCCTGTTTCGCGAAGGCCACGGCCTGCCCGCTGGCAAAGAACCGCAGGCACCGCTGGCTCGCGGCGAGGCACGCGCGCGCCGCCATGCTCGCCTCGCCCGCGAGGGACGCGTGATACGCGATCCCCGCGACGACGGCTTCGTCGGCGGCCCTGAGCCGTTCCAGCGCCTCCGCCGCCCGGAGATGCATCAGACGGCGGCGCGGCTCCGAGATGTCGCCGTAGATCACGCGGCGGACCAGCGCGTGCGCGAATTCGTACACGGCGACACCCGGTCGGGCGGAGCGCTTGGCCGTGAGCAGGGCGTGTCGCTCCAGCGTTTCGAGGGCGCCCATGAGCTCGCCGTCGTCCGGCGAGACGAGAGCCTCGAGGACGTCGATGCGCGAAGACTGGCCGAGCACCGACGCCCAGGCCAGCACCTCCACGGCCGTCGGCGGCAATCGGGAAACGCGATCGCCGACGAGCGTGGTCAGAGACGAGGGACGGTCTGCGGCGCGGCCGGAGATGGTCCGGGTCAACTCTATGGTGAACAACGGGTTCCCACCGCTCGCCTCGAACACGCGCTCGGGATCGATGTCGCCCCGGAGTTGGCGGGCAAGCGTCGCCGTGTCCTCGCGGCTCAAGCGCGATAGGGAGATTTCCTCGAGTCCGAGGTCGTGGCGCAGGCCGCGGACGAGCCCTTGAACCGGCGGGTTGTCCGGCATCTCGCCGTCTCTGGCCGCCAGGGCGATCAGGACGGGGCGATGCCGGTTCATCCGCGCCACGTAGTGAATCAGCGAGGTCGAAGCCTCGTCGCACCAGTGGAGATCGTCGATGACCAGGAGCACGGGCGGCGCGCTGTGGGCGCGCGCTGCGATCAGTTCGACGACGGCTCCGAACAGGCGTGTGCGCGACACCTCTTCCTCGCCGGCAGGCGCGAATTCCGGCAGAAGCGGCGCGAGGCTGGTCCCGAGCTCGCGCCCAACCGACGTGGTTGGAATCCGGCAGAGGGCGTCGATCCATGGTCCGAACGGCCGGCCGCTCTCGGCCTCGTAGGCGCAGCCGTCGAGGACCGTGCCATCACGCCGCTGGATCAACGTCTTGAGCTCGCTGAGAAGGCGGCTCTTGCCGACCCCCGGC
>JANQEJ010000332.1 GCA_028278425.1 Planctomycetota bacterium
CGACTTGCTCGAGTTCCGCGACGGCGACGGCCAACGGGTCGGCCTCGTGGTGACGGGCCGCGTGTTCGGCGACCGCGACTGGGTCGAGTTGTTCGTCCACGCGCTCGTGCCGAAGGGCGCCGCGACCGTGCGCGCAGGCGTGTTCTGTTCCATGTCCGGCACGTGCTGGTTCGACGACGTGCGCGTCGACGTGAGCGAGACCGATCCGCTGGACGGGACCGCGCGAGCGGCGGCGTTCGACGCGCTGCGGTCGCAGATGGAACGCCAGTACCCGTTCTTCGGCCGCGCGGGACGGCCGGAGGCCGCCGACCTGTTCCCGGGCTATCGCGAGAAGGCCCTCGCCGCGGCGGACCCCCAGGCGTTCCTGACGGTCATCCGCGACCTGCTCGTGGAACTGAAGGACGTGCACGTGGTGATCGAGACGCCGGCGGGCAGGGTGCCGACTGTGACCGGCAATCCGAAGCCGCTGAACTTCGACCTGGACGTGGTGAAGTCGCGGCTCACCGAGACCCTCGACGACCGCCTGCCGTTGCTGGCCGGCGTCATCGGCGAGGGGGACGACGCCGTCGGCTACGTGATGCTCGGCACCTTCGTGCTCGACGAGGCCCAGGTGGAGCGCATCGACGAAGCCCTGGACGCGCTGGCCGGCACCCGTGGCCTGGTCCTCGACATGCGCCCCAACGGCGGCGGCAACGAGGTCATCGGCCAGCGCATCGCCGGCCGGTTCACCGACGAGCGCATCGTGTACGCCCGCAACCTCTGGCGGGACCCGTCGATCCCCGGAACGCAGGGGTTCCTCGACCCGGTGGACCGGTACCTGGACCCGTCGCCGCCGGCCCGCCGCTACGGCAAGCCCGTCTGCGTGCTGCAGGGCCCCTACTGCGTGAGCTCCACCGAGGGGTTCCTGCTGATGGCGCGGGCGCTCGAGGGCGTCACCACGGTGGGCCTGCCGTCCCGGGGCGCGAGCGCCAACCCCGCGCCCTTCGAGATGCTCCCCGGTGTCCGGATCTGGCTCTCGCGCTGGCGGTCCCTGACGCCGGAGGGCGACGACATCGAGGGCGTGGGCGTGATCCCGCAGGTTCGCGTGGACGCGGCGCCGGGCGCGCACCGCACCGGGGACCCGACCCTCGACAAGGCGCTGGAATTGCTGGGCCCATGCTATCTAATAAAAAACCTAAAATTTAGTAGCGAGAGCTAGAGCGAGAGCGAGCGAGAGCGAGCGAGAGCGATAGCGCGAGCGTTCTACCTTTTTATATAACCAAATCATTCAAAC
>JANQEJ010000104.1 GCA_028278425.1 Planctomycetota bacterium
GCCGGCTCGTCCTCGGCCGGCGCGTCGGCATCCTGCTCGTCTTCCGCCGGGTCGGGGTCGGAGGCCTGCTCCTCGGGCTCCTCCGACGGTTGCTCTTCGGAGGGCGCTTCCTCGCCCGCGTTCTCCTCGGTGTCTTCGGTTTCCTCCGGCTCCGGCCGGCGGAAGCGCTGGTAGCGAACCAGGTTGTAGTACTCGAAGGCGCGGTCCTCGGCCACGGCGTCCTCGGCCTCGGGATACTTCTCCAGGAGCCCGGCCGCCGCGGTGGTCTCCGCGTCCCGGAAGGTCGCCAGCGTCGGCCGGAAGCGCGGCTTGGTCATGAAGGAGTTGCGCTCGAACTCCGGGCGCTCGTCGAACCAGGCCTGCAGCTCCTCGTCCGCCGGTACCTCGGCCTCGGCCTCCTCCTGCAGCGTCGTAACGTCGAGCTCGACGTAATCGAAGGCAAGCTCGACGTGCTCCTCCGTCCAACGCTCCTCGATCTTGGCGACGTCGGGGACCTGTGCCAGGTAGGAGAGCGTGTCCACGTAGCGGCGGATGCGGAGCACGCGCCGCAGGTTCTCCTCCAGCTTGACCACGCTGCCGTAGCGCCGGCCGAACGCGAGCCAGCTCGCCGGATCCTGGCCCGAGAGCCGGTCCGACAGATCCGCATCCGTGATCAGGATCCCCGCCTCCTGGGCGAGCGCGTCGAGCACGATGAGCCGCGCGGCCTCGCGCCGCGAAGGCTCGGTGCTGGTGAGACCCAGCCCGGCCGCCTCGAGGCCGCGGTACTGCGCGGGCAGGCTCGAAGTGAAGATGAGCGCCATGATCCCCTCGGCCAGCGCGTTGCGCTCGGTGAGGAACTCGCCGTAGGTCATGACCACGCGGTCCCCGCTCGGGTGGTCGAAGGCGAGCACGTCGGGATCGTCGCCGCGTCCGGTGCCGAAGGTCGACATCAGCGCGCCGGGGATCATGAAGATGACGAGCAGCAGGACGAGCAGCCCGATCATGAACGCGAACTGAAGGCGGTTCCTGCCCTTCGGGACGTGGATGACGTCCTCGCCGAGGATGCCCTCGGGCTCGGTGTCCGGCTTGCGCGCCGGCCCGGCGGGCTTCGACGCGGTCCGGGCGGCTTCGGGCTTGGACGTGGGCTCCGCCGCGTCGCCGGTCGCGGGCGCGGCACTCGGCGATGCCTTCTTGCGCGGCTTCCTGTCCTTCTTCCGCGAGGACTTGTTGCGGGATTTGCTCGACATGGCGCGGGTTTCCTGCCCGGGGTCCCCGGGAAAACGAGCGGAAGAGTGTACGGCGCGCCGCTCCGGCGGCGCAAGGCCGCCGGGGAGCCGTAGCCGGCTCAGTCGCGGGTCAGCTCGCCGTCCCTGGGAAGGTCCTTGAGGCTCTCCAGGCCGAACTTGTCGAGGAACTCGCGCGTCGTGCCGTAGAGCAGTGGAGCGCCCGGCTGGTCGGCTCGTCCGGTCACGCGGGCGAGCCCGCGCTCCACCAGCGAGCGGAGCATCGCCCCGGACTGCACGCCGCGGATCGCCTCGACCTCGGCGGCGGTCACCGGCTGGCGGTAGGCGACGATCGCGAGCGTCTCCAGGGCCGCCGGCGTGATCTTCTCGACCCGGCGGGTCTTGGCCAGGCGCCGGACGACCTCGCCCTGGTCGGGGCTCGTCAGGATCCGCCAGCCGCCGGCGATGGCGCGCAGGGCGTAGGGCAGCCCGGCGGCGTCGAACCGGGCGGAGAGCGCCTCGAGGGCCGCCTTGACGCGCGCGGGAGCGGGCCGGTCGAGCAGCTTGACCAGCTTGTCGAGGCCGAGCGGCTCCGGCGAGGCGAAGAGCAGGGCGGCGAGCTGGCGCTCCAGCTCGGCGTCGGGGAGCTTGTCGCCCGGGCCGGGGCGCTTCGAGGCCGCGGGCTCGGCGTCTTCCGCGGACTCCGCGGGATCGTCCGGCTCCGGCGCGGGAGGGTCCCCGGCGGGCTCGGTGGGCTCGGCGCTCGGGACGGTCACGCTGTCTGTCGCCTTGAGGAGGTCCAGGTTCGTCATCGGGAATCGGAACCCGGTCGAGGATCGCGGACCGGGGGGCCCGGGTCAAGGATCGCGAGGGTCGGCCTCGCGCCCCGAGCCCGGCGCGCCGAGCAGCTCGAGGAGCGGCCGCAGGTTCACGGGGTAGCGCCGTTCCATCTCGAGCTTCCAGTGGAGGAACTCGCTCTCGGTGACCGGGTGCTCGACGAGGCTCGCCTCAACGGCCTCCTCCAGCCCGCGCCAGCGTCCTCCGATCGGGGCGCGCTTCTCCTCCACGCGGACCAGGAACCAGTGGCCCGCGGCCGGCAGCGGCCCGCCGACCGCCCCGACATCGGTCGCGAAGACGAGGCGCGCGAGCGGCGAGTGCTCCTGCCGCACCAGGAACGGGATCAACCCGCCGCTGACCTTGGACTCGTCGAGGCTGTGCTCCCGCGCGAGCGCGGCGAAGTCCGCGCCGGCCTCGAGCTCGGCGGCGAGCCTCTTGGCCTCCTCTTCGTCCGGCACGACGAGCAGGCGCGCCTTGGCGCTCTCGTTCTCCAGCGCCCAGGCGCGGACCGCCCGCTCGGCGACCATCTGGCGGATCGTGCCCTCGCGGACGCGCGCGCGGTAGCGCTCCGGCTCGACGCCGAGCTCCGCGACGAGGAACTCGTCCACCGTCAGCCCGCCGCCCTCGCGGGCCACGTCGGCGGTGAAGCGCGCGATCTGCTCGTCGTAGCTCGCCTCCACCGCCACCGGATCGAGCAAGAGACCCAGCCGGTCCGCCTCCGCGTAGGCGAGCCTGGCCGCGACGAGCTTCTCGACGATGAGGAAGACCTCGCGCGGATCCGTCCGGTGCCACTCGAGCAGGATCTCCTCGAACGCGAGCGGCTTGCCGGCCACCTCGCCCGCCGCCTGCGGCTCGGCGGCGGTCTCCACGGCTTCGGTCGCCTCGTCGGCGCTGAGCTCCGCCTGAGACTCGGCGGCGACTTCGGGCACCGACTCCACGATCGACGGCGCCGGCCGCGGGGGCCTTGCGGGCGGCGGCTCGTCAGCCGGCGGCGACGCGCAAGCGGCCGGAAGAAGAAGAAGAAGAATTAACACGGAGAGGAACGGAGTTATCGGAGAGCACGGAGCCCGGAACGAAGAAGTGCGGAGTGCGTCGCGGCGAGATGTGCGGCTCTGACCGTTGCACGTTCCCCTCCCCATGATCTGACTTCGCATGTTCTCTTCAGCGGTCAGAGCCGCACATCTCGCCGCGACGCACTCCGCACTTCTTCGTTCCGGGCTCCGTGCTCTCCGATAACTCCGTTCCTCTCCGTCTTAATTCTTCTTCTCTTCTCTTCTACCGATACCGCACCATCCGCACGACCGCAATCGTCTTGCACGTCGGGCACGGCACGAGCACCTCCCCCGTCTTCGCTCCGGACACCGCGCCGCCGGTGAAGATCACCTGGCGCACGCCCTTGCCGCCGCACTCGCGGCAGCTCCGGAAGCGGATCTTGTTCACCTGTAAGTCGCCCGAGTTCTCGGCGTAGTAGGCGAGCACCCAGTACACGCGGTTGGAGCTGGGCCAGCCCTCCCAGAAGGCGCCCGGGTCCTCCTCGTCGGTGGCGGCGCCGGCTTTGGCCTTCTTCGCGAGCTCCTGGTTCTTCAGGTAGCGCTTGATCTTGTCGTCGAGCTTCTTGCGCGCCGCGGCGGCGGAGTCCTTCGGCTCGTCGGTCTCCTTCTCCGGCTCCTCGAGCTGCGCGCGCGCGGCGGTCTCGCCGAGCAGCCAGGTTCCGTTGCCGTAGGACGCCTGGCGGAACTTCCCGCCCTCGCGCTCCTGGAAGAGGCGCTTGACCTCGTCGGTCTGGATGTCCGGCGCGATCTCCGTCATGTCCTCGTGGACCTTGGTCAGGATGTCCTCGGACATGCCGCCGTCGAGGTAGCCCATGACCTCCTCGTAGCTCATCTTGCGCGCGGCGGTCTGCGCGAAACGGCGGGTCCAGTGGTGCCAGCTCCGCACGACCTTCTCCCGCAGGTCGCGCTCCTGCTGCTTGGCGACGCGGTCGCGCATCTTGTTCCAGTCGTCCATCAGCGGACTGTCGGGGTACGAGGTCGGGAAGCTGGCGATCGCCTCCTCGGCCTTGTCGTAGTGCCGGCGCGCGCGCCAGATGTCGATCTGGCGGATGTGGTCGACCTGCTCCTGGAGCGCGCGCTTCTCGATCGCGCGCGCGAGGATCGCGTCGATGCTCTCCGCCTGGTACTCGGGATCGAGGCGGACGCAGGCCTCGTAGTGCTCCACCGCGTGCTCGTAGTCGAAGAGGGCCTCCGCGTACTGCGCGACCTCGAAGTGCGCCGACGCTGCCTCCGGACCTTCGATCATGAGCGCGCTCTGCATCTCGGTGATCTTCTTCTGGTAGAGCTCGTCGCGCGTGTAGATGTCGAAGGCGGGCACCTGCACGATCGTGGCCGGGCCGGCGATGCGAGCCAGCGGGATCGGAATGCGCTGCTCGGCGGTCTTCAGCCAGAGCTTGTCCGCCGTTCGTTCGGTGATGAGCCCGACCAGCTCGGTGCCGTCGACGAGCGTCAGCCGGTCCGCGTCGACCATCAGCTCCTCGACGCCGGACTCGACGTACCCGAAGCGCAGGCGCAGGCCTTCTTCCTCCCTGGGATCGAGGAAGGGCCAGCGGAGCTTCACCGTGCCGCCGTTGTCGAGGCGATGGAAGGTGATCGACTCCTCGTCGTGGCCGACGATCGACCCCCAGAGGATCCCGCCGTCGCGCAGGCGGAGCATGATCGCGTCCTCCGCCGGCGCCGGGGACGCGGCTTCTTCCTGACCCGTGATCGAACCGGCGACCGGGCTGGCGAGGAGGATCGAGAGGAGGATGAGGTGCTTCATCAAGGGGTCCTAGTCGGTCTGGACGAACTTCCTACGCAGGCGTTCGCCGAAAGGCACCTCCCGCAGGAGGAGCGTCTTGAACGTGCGGGAGCGCTTCGCTCCCTGGGTCGACCAGCTTATTTCGACGTCGACGCGGTAGAGCAGGGGGCCGCCCTCCATCGCGGGTCCCGCCGGATCGGCGTACGCGCGCGCGGAGTAGACCAGTCCCGGCCGGCCCGGCACGGGCCGGTCGACGACGTCGACCGGCTCGCCGGCGAGCTCGTTGCCGTCGGCGTCCACCTCGAGCGGGAACATCGTCTCCTCGAGGTCGGCGATGATCGCCTCGACGGCGTAGGAGGCTTCGCCGCGGAGCTGCGCCGTCCGCGAGAGCGCGGCGCCGAAGGACAGGAGCCCGAGGATCGACGTCATGCCGATCAGGAGGACGAACATCGCCATCACGACCTCGACGATCGTGAAGCCGGAACGCCTCTCTCTGAACGGTTGTGCGCGCATCACAGGTTCCAGTCGTCGCGGTGGAGCGGTACGGCGATCTCGCGCGAGATGGACCAGCCGTGGTGGATCAGCGCGCCGGCGTCGTGCTGCCGCTTCGTCGTGCCGCGCGCGCCGCGGCGGACGTTGGCCTTGTCGCCCGACACGGAGAGGAGCTCCATCCACTCCTCGTCGATCAGGATCATCGTGCCCGGCTCGGGCAGGCGCTCGGGATCGTCGACCTGGACCAGGACGGCCTCGGTCTCGACCGGCGCCCGGACGCGCGTGCGCCGCCGGAGCTCGTCGTAGCGCTCGATCTCCAGCTCGATGCGGACGCGGCGCGGGAGCAGCGGGTGCTCGTCGGTCGTCGGCATGCCGGCGCCCGGCTCGTTCCACGGGCTGCGGTCGAGGTCCGGCCGGCCCTTGTTCCAGGCGTCCCAGGAGCGCGCGCAGTCCTGCGGCTGGCCGTTGAAGCTCCACCCGTCGTGGACGATCGAGGTCTGCGTCGCGAACGCGACGTCGAACCAGAGGACGCCGCCCGTGACCAGGTTCATGCTGCCGGCCGGCGCCTTGCCCGCGGCGTTGAAGAAGCCCTTGTCGAAGAAGGAGAGCGAGTCCGGGTCCCCCACCACGCGCTCCCCGCGGAAGAGCAGGCCGAGCGAGCGCGACTCGCCGGGCTTGCCCTCCGGGTTGGGCAGAAGGGCCCAGACCACCTGGACCAGGTCGTTGTCGTCGCCGGCCGATCCCATGCGGTGGAGCTCCGCCTTGGACGCGCGCTTGACCATGCGGAACCGCGCCATCACCGCGCCCGGCGTCGCGTCGCCGTCGACGTCGTAGGTCCACCACTCGGAGAGCAGGTCGCCGCGGGGCCCCGATTCGACGGCGGCGAGGTCGCGGCCGACGAGGTCGAGCACCGCCGAGCCGACCTCGACCAGATCGCGCTCCGACTCGGTGCGGCTCCAGATGTTGAGCGACGTGTCGATCAGGTTGACGAGCGCCACCATCAGGATCGACAGCAGGCTGAGGGCGAGCAGGAGCTCGATCAACGTGAACCCGAGGCGCTTCACCGCTCCACCCGCTTGAGCACCAGGCCCGGCCCGATGTATTCCGCGCCGAAGAACCGCAGCCGTGGCGTCGCCTTCCAGCCGTGCTGCGCCCCGGTATCGGCGTCGTAGGAGCCCGGCTCGTAGCGCGTGAAGACGCGCCACTCGATGCGGTCGGCCTGCACGCCGATCGAGTTGGGCTCGCCCTCGCGGATGCCCTCCCACATCACGGACAGGCCCGCCGTCGCGTCCGGCTCCTCGTCCCAGGGCACGTCGGGATCGGTGCGCTGGAGCACGCCCAGGCGCGGCCCGCTCGCGTCCGCCTCCTCGACGTCCCAGAACACCGTCTTCCAGAGGGCGGCCGGCTGGTCGACCGAGAAGCCGAAGTAGTGCAGCTCGGGCGCGTCCGCCCGGTCCGACCAGCAGTCCCAGTAGCGGAAGGGATGGAGGATCACCGGCGTGCCCGACTCGTGCGACGAAGCGCCGGTGCCGAAGCGCCCGCGGAAGATGCCGGGGCCGTCGCCGTCCATCGCGCCCGGCTCCGAGGAGGCGCGCGGCATCGCGAGCGCGCCGCCCTGGATCCAGGAGTAGTGGACGAGCTCGTCGTCGATCAGAACGAGGCCCTCGCGCGGGAAGTCGTCGGTGGAGCCGAGCTCGATGGCGCCGTCCTCGGCGCCGAGCTGGCCGGCCAGGACCGCGACCGGGATGCTCTCGAGCAGCGTGACGACCTCGCCGATCGAGTGCGGCTGCGGATCGGTTCCGAGCAGGCCGCGTCCGTTCGGCGCGATCGACACCGTGCCCGTGTTGGCCTCGTAGCCCTCGTAGCAGAGGATCTCGTCGCCGATGCGCAGGAGCCCCGCGTCCGGCGGCATGCCGGAGAGGAACGCGGCGTTGCTGAAGAAGAAGAGCCCGAGCGGAAGCCGGATCGCGTCGGCGACGAGGTCGATGGTGTCGCCCTCCTCGCCGAGGTCCTGCTCCAGCCGCATCTGCGCGCCCCAGGTGTCTGCATCTCCCGTGAACTCCGAGGAGCCGAAGCAGATCTCGTCGACGAGGGCGGACGGGATCGCGCCGCCGGCTTGATAGGACCCGCCGACCGCGACCTGGTTCGCCTCGCGCGGCATCTCGCCCGAGGGGTACTTCGCGATGCGCGCGATGACGCGCGAGTCGTAGATCTCGTCCCCCGGCTGGTTCGTGCCCGCCGCGACCGGCACCGGGGCGACGTCTTCGAGCGCCACGTGGATGAGGGCGGTCGCGATGTTGAACTGCTCGAGCGAGACCGGCGCGCCCCCCGCTCCGACGCCGAGCGGCTCCGCCGTCGGAGACCAACTGTAGACCGTGTACTCGTTGGGACGGTGCGCGTGGTGGACGACGCCGGGAAACCCGGGATCGCTCGTGTCCGCATCGATCATCATCACCGCGTCGAAGCGGCCGGGCCGACCGTCGTCGACGCCCGAGTCGAAGGTGCGCCACACCGGCAGCACGGCGGTGCCGCCGGTGTGAACGTGCGGATAGGTCCCGAACACGCCGCGGAACTGGAACTGGCTCCGCACCGCGCGCGTGATCAGGTAGTCCGTGTCCTCCGGGTTGCCCATCCGGTAGTGCCAGTAGGCCCCGTCCACCGCCGGCGGCGCGGCCGGCGGCGCGGCGGGCCCGGGTGGCTCCGGCAGGAGGATCGCGGGCGGCGGCGAAGGCCCGGTGGGGCCGCCGCTGCCCGGGCCGCCCGGTCCCGGCGCGGTGATGTCGATCCCCTCCTCAATGATGCCCGCCTGCACGGCGAAGCGAGCGTTCCCCAAGGCGACCGGATCGTCGCGCACGAGCTGGTCCTGCGTGCGGTAGTCGTAGCGCACCCACTCCGTGAGGTGCGAGTCCGGACCGAGGCGCGTGATCTGCGCGACCTGCGAGTTGCCGGCCTCCGCCTGGTCGAACGCGCCCGCGCCCTGGACGCCGAGCGAGATCGGGAAGATCTTCGTCTGCCAGACCATGCGGTCGTTGGGCGTGCTGCCGTCGATGAAGAACACGCTCCATTGCTGACCGAGCACGAAGGCTCCGCTCGGCCCGATCTCCGGCGGCGCCTGCTGGAGGTTCGGAAGCTCGTTCACGACCTGGTTGCCGCGCCGGTCGAAGATGAGCTGGTTCCCCGACCAGCCGGTGTAGTGGATGATCTCGAGGCCGCCGAGCCGCGTGCCGTTGATCGTCTGCGTCGGCTCGGTGACGACCCCGGTGCTCGCGCTCGTCACCCTCGGTTGGAAGTTGACCGTCGCCAGCGCCGCGTAGCCGCCGTTCGGGTTGAAGGCCGCCATCACCTCTTCGGTCGTCATGTTCGGGTCGGCGGGTTCGATCTCGAGCACGCCGCTCTGCTGCGTGTCGAGGCCCAAGCCCAGGTTGAGCGCGGAGCCGTCGTTGAGCTCGACCACGATCTCCTCGTCTTCGCCGTTCATCCCGACCACCATTCCGACCGCGAAGATCCCGAGGTCGCCGGGGAGCGAGCCGTTCGCGGGCGGGATGTTGGACGCGATCGGCAGCGCGTAGCCGTAGAGCATCACCGGCGTGCCGCTCGCGAACGACCCGGTCCCGGGCTGCGCCACGCCCTGCGCGCCCTCCTCGGCGCTGAACTCGACGCCGGAGAACTGGCGGCGCGAGAGCCGGCCGCCGAAACCGGCGTTGGAGCCCTCCTCCTCGAAGACGGCGGTGAACGACGTCTCGCCGGCCACCGTCGCCTCGATCAGCTCGTCGCCGATGCGGAGCACGCAGTTCGCCGGGAACCCCTCGGTCGACTCGACCGGAATCGTGGTCGCGTCCGGGCCGAGCGAGCCCGTCAGCCGCGTCAGCCCGGGAATCTCCGAGCGCCACTTGCCGTCCACCAGCATGAGCATCTGGTCGGGGCGGTTGCCGCGCACGTCGACCTCGACGTGCAGCCAGGTGTCGAGCGGCATCCCCGGCCCGTCGCCCGACGCCAGCGGGTAGCGCACGGTTGCGACCTCCTCGAACGAGGTGCTCGGGTGGTCGCCGGCGGCGTCGAGGACGCGCAGCACGAGGTCCTCGTCCTCGAGCATGAGCGTGATGCGGTCGGTGTCCGAGTACGGCCCGCCGCAGTCGAGGAACATCGCGCCCGGCTCGAGCGCGCGCGGCTTGATCCAGGCGGAGAACGAGAGCGGCCGCAGGAGACCGTCGCCCCACCCGACGACGCCGTCGTCGGTCCCGCGGCGGATCGTGCCGTCGGGCAGGTAGCGGCCCTCGGGGTCGCGCGTCTCGCTGTCGAAGTGGAACATGCGTCCCGCGCGGTTGCCGGACTCCTCGACGCGGTGCGCCCAGGGCATCGCGAAGCCCTCCTGCTCCTCCTCGTCGCGCGCGGCGAAGGTGTGCGTCGGCTCGTCGGAGAGCGGGTCGGTCGAGCGCATGGTGTCCGCGAGACCGAGGTGCGGCCGCGAGCGCGTCGGCGGCGAGCTGCGGAAGAACGGGTCGTAGCGCGAGGTGACCTCCGGCCCGGTCGCCCAGCCGCGCGCGTCGCGGTGGAGCCGCAGCGCGCGGTCGAAGTCCTCCTGGCGCGTCGCGAGGTACATCAGATCCCGCTGCGGCGTGATGAGCTCGACCTGCTCGCGCACCGCCGCGACGCGCTCGACGCCGGAGCGCGCGTTCACCGCCGCGCGGAGCTCCATGGCGTGCACGTCGCTCGACACGAAACAGAACGGCATCGTCGAGAAGCCGAGCTCCGCGTCGTTCGCGTTGAGGGCGTTCTTGTACAGCGCGCGGGCGTCGTCGTCGTCGATGAGCTGGACCACGGGGTGGCCCGTGTTCTCCTCGTCCCCGCCGCCCCCGCCGGCCGGGAGCTGCCCGAAGGCGATCTGGAACGCCTCGGGAACCGGCGCGTCGAGGGGCAGCGCGGCGAATCCGCCGCAGGGCAGCACGACGCGGCGCACGAAGTCCTCGAAGCTCGTGAACGGACGCGAATCCCGGATCACGCTGACCAGGATGTCGGCCTCGCTCGACGTGATGCGCGCCTGGCGTCCGAAGAGCTGAAGGTGGAGCACGAGCGCGCGGAGAACTTCCGGTCCGGCCGTGTTGACGTTGACCGGGCGACGCGCGAGCGGATAGAGCAACGCCGTGTACTCGTCGTAGTCGTTGACGAGCGGGTCCATCAGCGTGATCGTCCCGCGCTGCGCCTTCTGCACGATGCCGAGCTCGGTCGTGGTCCCGTCGGTGATCATCACCGTCGTGCCCGCGTTGACCCAGCGCGCGTTGAGAAGCCGGATCCGGCACGTCAGGCCGCCGTTGACCGGGTTGACGATGCGCGTGGGGTGCTGCCAGGCGCTCCCCGCCTGGAGCTCGGAGTACACCGTGCAGGTCTTCTCGAGCGTCTCGAGCGACTCCAGGCCCAGCGACTCCACCATCACGAGGTCGTGGGTCTCGCGGATCTGCTCGATCGAATCGAGTCGCCGCAGCGTCCCGTCCGGCGTGAAGACGCGCCACTGCGCGATCGCCATCGCGCGCTGGTCGAGGATCGTCGTGTTGGTGCGCACCGAGTGCGCCGGCTGCGGGCCGCAGGGCAGCGGGTTGCCCTCGGCGTCGGTCTCGACGCCGAGCTCGCGCACGAGGCCGCCGAACGTGCTCCCCTCGAGCTGGGAGTAGCCGATCAGCTCGCCGTCGAGCCACAGGAAGCCGTCGGGCTGGAAGCCGCGGGCCGAGGTCGCGCGGATCGTGTCGCCGTCCGCCTCGACCGTGCCGAGCGTGACCGCCGTTCCGCCGATCAGGTTGCCGATCATCTGCGGCGGCGCGCTGTTCAGGTCGACGCGGCCCGACACGTCGTAGGCGTCCAGGTCGAACATCACGCCGGTCGCGTCGTTGGCGTCGAAGAACTCCGGATCGAAGCCGTTGTCGACCAGGAGCTCCTCCAGCGAGTCGTGGTACGGCGTGACGTCGAGCGCGGGGTGCGACGCGCCCAACCGCCCGCGGCAGAGGCGCCCCGCGGCGTCGAGGGCCAGCTCGGCCGACCGCCGGTCCGCGATCTGCGCGCTGGCGTGGTCCGCGTTGCGCACCGTCATCAGGAAGGGCGTGCACAGCACGAGGAGCGCGAGCAGCGTGAGCAACACCACCACCATCGCGAAGCCGCGCCGGCCGTCGTTTCGAGGGGTCGTCATCCGTCCACCGTTCCGTAGGTTCCGACGAACAGCACGCGGGTGGAGCCGTCGTCGTATTCGAGGGTCACGAGCAGCGGTTCGGGGTGACGGTCGCGGTCGAGGCCGCCGCCGGCGGCGAAGTTGATCTCGCGCGGGGTGTCGCCCGAGAACTTCACGGACTCGGGGAGCTCGACCGTCTCCTCCGCGACGACCGCGCCGATCACGACGTTGTCGATCGCTCCGTGAAAGGGGTATCTCCTTCCCGAGACGTACATCGGCTTCTCGATCGGCCACACGGCGACGTCCTCGTCGACCGAGGCCGCCGGAACGCCGTCGACGTAGAGCGCCAGCGTGTGCCGGTCGTACTCGAGCTTGATCCGCACCCAGGTGCCGGTCGGCGCGAGACCCGGCTCGGAGGCCACGAGCACGCGCTCGCCCTGCTTGGGCTGGCCCTTGTCCTCGATGCGCGGGACGAACCAGCCGCGGACGGTCCCCCCGTTGTCGATCTCGATCGCGGCGACGTCGCCGACGACGACCACCTGGCCGCCGGCGGGTTCGCGCCGCGCCGCGCACTCGATGGAGAAGCCGGCGGAGAAGTCGAAGGAGGGCTCGTTCTCGACCGGGACCTCGACGTAACTCCCTTTCACGCCGTCGAACGCCGCCGCCGAGCCGATGAAGCCGTCCGGATCGAGATCCGCGGCGCCGTTCGGCGTTCCCTCGAGGTTGAACGCGCCGCGCCACCGGTTGCGCTCGAAGTGCCAGGTGCCGATCACCTGCATCGCCTCGGCCGTGATCGCCCCGCTCTCGACGTCGATGCGCACGCGCGCCGGCGCCTGGCGCGCCGTGGCGGAGTTCTGCGCCGAGCGCAGGATGTTCTTCACGAGGCCGCGGGCCTGCCGCTGGCCGAGGTCCAGCGTCGCGAACATGCCGACGCCGGCGCCGAGGACGATCCCGAGGACCGCCATCACCAGGAGCAACTCGAGCAGAGTCACCCCCGGGCTCCCCGGGTTGCCGCCCTTGGCGTCGCGCTTCATCTCAGTCGCGGTCGAAGTTCGTGATGTCGTCCTCGGTGTTGAACCGCCCGTCGGGCCCGGCGGAGATCAACTGGAACTTGGTGTTGCGGAAGTACTGCCCCGTCGTCGGGTTCTTGTAGGCCTTCGGGAAGTCGCGGACCTCCTCGGCCATCTCGGGGTCGTACACCAGGTACGGCCGGTCGTCCGCGCCGTAGTCCCGGCGGTGGATGTAGGCGATCGGGTTGTCCCAGTAGTCGACGAACTCGTTCAGCTTGCGGTTGCCGAAGTCCGTGAGCGTCTTGCTCGACCGGTCGCCGTCGGTGTTCATCAGGTGGTCCTCGAGCTCGTGCCCGCCGGCGTTATATCCGTCGGAGTAGAGCGCCACGACCAGGGCCTCGATCCCGACGTTGGTGCCGTCGTTGGGGACGCCCTGCTCCGCCGTGAACGTGCTCGGCGGGAAGTCGCCGCCCTCGTTGCGCTCGTACTCGGCGATGATCTCCTGAAGCGTCGCGAGGAAGCTGCGCGTGTTCACCGCGCCCGCCGCGTCCTCGGCGCCGCCGAGCTGCGTGATCAGGACGGCCGAGAGAATCCCCACGATCAGGATGACCGCCAGGATCTCGAGCAGGGTGAAGCCGGAGCGGATGTGGGCCTTCATCAGCGCGCCTCCCGGTAGACGACCTTGACGTTGTCGAGCTTGACCTTGACCGGCCGCCCGGGCTCGCCCTCGGCGACCAGCCCGAGGATGATCGGCGTGGCCGCGCGCAGGCTCGCCATCGGCGCGTTCTCCACGAGCGGGATCCCGTCGGCGAAGAGCGTCACCCGCGAGTTCGTCGCGTCGCCGGAGCGCTCGATCCGCAGGCGCACCCACGTGCCGGTCGGGAACGGCTGCTCCATGTCGGTGACGATCGGCGTCTGGCCCTGGCGCTCGATGTTGATCTGGAGGCTTCCGTCGCTGTGGCGCAGCACCGCCGCGCGCGCGATCGTGTCGGTGGAGGCGCTCCGCTTGCGCTCGCGCGCGAGGAAGAGCCCCACGTTGGCGTTGGTCGTCGGATCGATCCACACGTCCGCCTCGATCGAGACGAAGACGCTGGCCGCCATCGTGCGGTAGAGGACCGTGTTGCCGGTCTTGTTGAAGACCCCCTCGAGCACGACCTCGTCGTCCACGATCGTGTGCACCGGGCCGGCGTCCTCGCGGAAGTCCCAGTCGTTCCTGATCTGCTTGCGCTCGAACGTGTCGGACCACTCGACCTTCTCCTCGTGGTCGGTGATGCGCTCGATCTGCTCGCGCGCCCAGACGCGCTCCGGCGTGTCCTCGGGCAGGTCGCGCATCGAGTCGTCGAGCTCGCGGAGCGAGACCATCGCCTGCTCGGACTCACCGGAGAGGTACCTGCACCAGGCGAGGCCGGCCTGGCAGATCGGATCGTCGCGCTCGATGGCGCGGCCGGCCGCGAAGCAGTCGCGCGCGCCCGCGACCTGCTCGAGGCGCAGGAAGTTCAGCCCGCGCAGCGCCTGCACCTCGACGCGGTTCGGCTCGAGGGAGACGGCGCGCTCGAGGAAGCGGTCCGCCTCCTGGAAGTCGCCGAGGCGGAAGGCCATCTCACCGAGCGACGCTAGCGCGTCCTCGAAGTCGAGCTCCTGCTCGAGCGCGGCGAGGAACGCCGCGCGCGCTCCTTCAAAGTCCTCCTGCTGGACGAAGAGCCGCCCCTGCTGGTACAGCGACCAGGCGTCGGTCGGGTCGCACCCCAAGGCCTGTTCGATATAGCGCTGCGCCTCGTCGGGGAAGCCGGCCAGCTCGCTCAGGTAGGAGAGCGCGCGCCACGCGAGGTTCGCGCGCAGCGGATCGGCCTCGGCGGCGGCGTTGAGCTGATCCATCGCCACGGCGACCTCGCCCTCGGCGATCGCCTGCAGCCCGCGCGCGAGCAGGAGCTCGAAGCCGACGGTGTCCTCGTCGGCCGCGTCGGGCTCCTCCACGCTGCCGTTGAAGCCGGCGTCGGCGGGCTTCAGGACCTCCGTGGCGATCCAGCCGGCGCGGGCCACCTGGTGGTCGGGGGCGACGCTGAGCGCGCGCGCGAAGAGCGAGTGGGCCTCGGCCACGTCGCCGGCGCCGAGCCGCGCGCTCGCGAAGTCGGTGCGGATCGCGACGCGCTCCTCGAACGTCTCCGGGTCGTTCGGGACGTTGCGGTTGGCCTGCTCGAGGTGCTCGGCGGCCTCCTCGAACTCGCCCTGCTCCAGCAGGAAGCGGCCGAGCGTCCAGCGCGCCTCCCAGGACGAGCGATCGACCGACACCGCGTGGCGCAAGCGCTCCTCGGCCTGCTCGAGCAGGAAGAACCGCGCCTCGAGGGCGCCCAACCGCGCGTGCACCTCGGCCCGGTGGCCGAAGCTCTCCAAAAGGGAGTTGTACTCCTGGAAGGCCTTCTCGAAATCGAAGCCGGCCTCGAAACAGCGCGCGAGCCCGAGCCGCGGCGCCGGGTCGGCGGCGTCGAAGGCGGCGCACTTGCGGTAGATCTCCTCCGCGATCGGGAGCGCGCGCGGCGCCTCGAGCCGGTCGCGGACGCAGTCGGCGGCGAGCGCCAGGGCCTCGTCGTACGTGCTGCGCTCGAGCTCGTCGCCGAGCTCCAACCGGCGCACCTCGATCCGGTTCGCGACCGTGCCGGCGAAGTCGAAGCTCGCGACCTTGTCGCGCGGCACCTCGATCGGAGGCATCCCCTTGAACACCTCGGTGCTGTCCCGCGGGTTCAGCTCGGTGAAGAGCAACGGCTCGCTGGCGCGGCCGGGATCGGTCTTCAGCCCGTAGCGGTTCGCGTTCTCGATGCGGCCGAAGCGCGTCTTGATCTGGTCGAAGTACCAGTCGTACTCGCGCTTCCAGCTCTCGACGAGGAGCGCCCTCTCCTGCGCGGTCAGGTCGTCCTCCGGGTCGCTCTCCGTCCGCGCACCCCCCGCCTCTTCGAGGAGATCCCGCAGCGAGGGGGCGGAGTCCGGACGCTCCTGGAAGAGCTCGAAGTCGTCGTAGTCGACGTCGCCGAGCCCGGTGTCGACGTCCGCGAAGAGCTCCGCCACCTCGTCCGGATCCACCTCGAGTCCGAAGTCGCGCCGCAGGAGCGCGCCGAACTTGCGCGGGCCGGGACCCGGCACGGGCGGCGGAAACAGCGAAGCCAGCGGCGCCCGCGGCGGCTCGACGAGGACGAGCGGCGGCAGCGGCTGCGTGTCGCTCGGCGGCGCCATGAACTCGCGCTGGACGCTGAGCGGCGTTCCGCCGGCCGGCAGCGCGACCGCGACCTCGGGCGCGGGATAGCGGACGAGCTCCGCCTTCTCCCCGCCGCGCCGCGAGCCGCGCTTCTTCGCCTCGCCGGTGACGAGCCGGTAACTCATGAATCCGAGCACGAGGAAGGCGACGAGGAAGACGATCTGTTCCTGGCGGAGCTTCATCTAGTTGTCCTCCTCCGGAGTCTCCTCGGTGAGCCGCGTCGCGGTGAGCGTCAGGTCGAGTCGCGCCTCGCCCGGCTTGCTGCGCGAGGCGATGAACTCGACGTCGTCGACGAGCAGCGCGCGCTCGTCCGGCGGTCGCTGCACCCGCCCGAGCAGCCGCGCGAGCGGCAGCGACGGCCCCTCGAAGGTGAACTTGATCTTGGTGTGCTCGATGCGACCGACGCCCTGGCGCGTGCCGAGGCCGGGGTCCAGCTTGACGTCGATCTTGTCCAGGCGGCGCACGTTGGACTCGATCGCGAGATTGACGACCGTGTCGACGACGTCGAGCGCCTCGAGGTAGCGCTCGATGTGGTCCTCGCGCGTCGGCGAGAAGCTCGGCATCCCGAGCTCGGCGTCGAGCCGCATGTTGTTGCGGTTGGAGCGCGGGATCAGGTCGTCGCGCACGGCGGTCAGCGTCCGCAGGTACTGGCTGCCGGGCGAGGGCGCCGCCGGAGAGCGGTCGAGGCGAAAGCGCGGCCGCGTCTGGAACTGCGCTTGGGCGGAGAGCTGGTCGACCGCGCCGCGCAGGTTCTCGTTCTCGCTCTCCGCGGTCGAGAGGTCGCTCGTGTCGAAGAGCACCTGCCGCAGGTCGTTCTCGTAGCCCGCGCGGCGCTTGTTCTGCGCGGAGATCTCGCCCGAGTAGTTGCCGTCCAGCACCATGTGCGCGATCAGGAACACGACCGCGCCGCTCGCGACGGTGGTCACGAAGCGCTTGTTCTCCTGCCAGTAGTCGTTGAGGTCCATCTAGCCGTCGTCCCCTTCCCCGTCTTCGTCGCCGGCGGCGGCGGTCTCCGGATCCGGCGGCGCCAGCGTCGTGAGCGCGATCGCGAACGTGGAGCCGGTGGCGCCAAGCTGCTCCTTCATCCTCACGTCCGGCAGGTTCTTCCGAATCGCCGCGGCGAAGTCCTCGAACAGGACCGACGGCGCCTCGGTGCCCTCGCGCACGCGTCCCTGGACGCGGATGATCGGCACGAGCTGATCGCGCGAGACGCCCCAGTCCTCGTCGGCACCCCAGGTGCTCGTGAACTGCTCGATCCAGAAGTCGCGCGGCAGCGACTCGTCGATCACCTCCAGCGCGCGGTAAAGCTGCTCGCCGGAGCCAACCGTCGCGTGAAGCCGCTCGGCGTAGACCGAGAGGTCCTCGTTCTCCTCGAGCAGACCGCGCGTGTTCGTGTCGACGCCCGTGACGCGGCGGACCTGGGAGCTCAGGCGCGAGACCATCTCGGTGATCGTCCCCAGCTCCTGGTGGCGCTTGTAGCCGAAGAACCCGAGGAAGAGCACCGCGAGCACGGCGGCCGCGATCAGGAAGGCGGTGCCCTGCACGAACTCGCGCTGCTTTTCGATCTTCGCCGGCAGGATCTCGATCGCGTAGGCGTCGGGATCGGACCCCGAGTGCGCGAGGCCGAGGGCGCACACCGCCTCCATGCGGTGCTCCTCGAGCAGCTCGGCGCTCGCCGGGTCGAGCGCGCTCGTGTCGACGACCGTGAAGGGATCGAACACCTCCACCGGCACGTTCAGCGCCGAGCGCAGGTAGGAGTCGAGCCCCTCGAGCGCCGCTCCTCCGCCGCAGAGCATCACGCGGTCGAGCTTCAGGTTGGCGAGCTTCACCTGGCTCTTGCAGAACATCACGGTCGACTGCAGGAGGCTCAGGATCTGCCCCGCCGGCCCCATCAGCGCGCGGCTCGCCTTCTCCGCGTTAGGGTCGGTGAAGGACGCGCCGGCCTCGAGCGACGCCATCTCGGTCTTGATCTGCTCCGCCTTCTTCGCGGACACGCTGAAGCGCTCCTTCAGGGCGTCGTCGAAGAGCTTCGACCCGCCGGTCAGGTTGCGCGCGAAGAGCAGGTCGCTGCCGCGGCACACGATGACGTCGACGTTCTCGTGCCCGATGTTCGCGACGAGCACGGTGTCCTCCATCAGGACGCCGTAGTGCACCCAGGCGTTGTAGAGCGCGACCGCGTTGGGCGAGAAGGCGTCGAGCTTGCCGCCGTGCGCGGAGAGACCGTCGAGGTGCTCCTCGAGGAGCGACTCGCGCGCCATCGCGAGCAGGACGACGTCCTCGCCCTCGATCTCGGGGATCTCGGGCAGCACGTTGAAGTCGGAGGCCACCGCCGCGTCGGACTGGCCGGCGATCTCCTCGGTCTCGAAGCGCATGAGCTTGCGAAGCTGCCAGTCGGGAACGCGGGGCACGCGCGTGTAGCGCATGTTCACCTCGCGCCCCGTCACGCCCACGCGCGCCTGCGCCGGCTTGAAGCCGAGCTCGAGCGCCTGCCAGCCGGTCTCCACCGTGCCGCCGGGATTCTGCGCGACGGCGAAGTCGGTCACGGCGAAGGTGTTGCCCTTGACGTGGCCGCGCAGCACTTTGCTCGTGCGCTGGCCGATGTCGATGCCCGTTGCGGTCTTAGCCATCCGTCGTCGGTCCCCGATTGTTGCCTTCTTCGTCGCGCAGCGCGCCGCGGAGGTGTTCGCTGAGCCCCTTCCATTCCTCGCCCTCGATCACGCGGAGGATCGCGTTGAGGCGGTCGGCCCGCGCGGCGCGGCGCTCCGCGTCGAAGTCCGCGAGCTCGGCGTCGATCTCCGCCGCGAGGGCCTTCGCCTCGGTCTCGACCTCGCTTCCCGCGTAGCTCGCGCCGACCGCGAGCGCGCGCTCGCGGCAGAGCCGGAAGAGGTCCGCGAGCTTGAAGAAGCGCGCGCGCTCCACCTCCTCGCGGACCGCGGCGACCTCGTTCAGGCCGTCGGCCAGGATCCGCCCGCGCGCCTCGCCCGCCTCCTCGACGAGCTGCGCCTCGAACGGGTAGCGGTCGAGCAGCTCCGACCAGGCGGCGAGCGACGCGCCGGGGTCGCCGCGCTGCGCGGCGGAGCGCGCCGTCGAGGCGAGCGCGGCCGCCTCGTTGCGCTCCTCGCGGAAGGTGAGCTGGATCTCGAAGGCGTCGAGGTCGCCCAGCGCGAAGGAGACCCTTCCCGCGCCGCGCGCGACGGCGAGGTCCACCTCGACCGGCTCGGCGAAGCCGATCCGCATCAGGTTGAAGCCCCTGCCCAGGAGCAGCCCGGTCGCCTGCACGTCCTCGAAGCCGGTCGAGTAGGAGCGGAAGCCCTCGGGGCCCATCGTGGCCACCCAGCCGGTGCCCTCGTCCGCCTCGCCTTCGAACGGCACGGCGGCGTTCACCACGAGCGCGAGCTCGGAACCGGCCGGCGCGCCCTGCACCCGGAAGGCGATGCCGTTCGCGCTCGGCTCGGCGCTCAACGTCGCGGCCGGCCAGCGCGGGAGCCCGTCGCCCCGGTCGCCCGCGCGCACGCGAATGCCGGCCAGGATCACGCCGATCGCCTTCGAGACGACCGCGGTGCGCGGGGGAGAGCCGAGGAGGTGGACCCTGTGCTCCTCCACCTCGACCGCGGGCGCGCTGTCGCCCTCGTTCGCCACGAGGCTCACGTCGTCGCAGGACGCCGAGCCGTCGGACGCCGCCGCGGCGTCGACGACGACGCGCGCGCGGTCGTAGAGCGGCAGGCTCGGGATCGTGAGCTCCACGGTCTCCAAACCGTCGCTGTCGCGGACGGTCTCGGTCCAGACGACGAACGGCGCCTGCGAGCCGTCCTCGCTGCTGAGCTCGACGCCGACGCACGCCGCGGCCCCGCCGTCCGCGCCGAGGTCGGCGCGCAGCGTGTGGCTGCGCCGCGACCGCAGGTCGATCTCGGGGGAGCGCGAGCGCGCCCACGTCCCGGCGCCGAGCTCGACGCCGAGCCCGACCGCGCCGGCGCCGCGGAACGACGCGTCGCGGTAGAAGGCTTCGGCGGCGGGATCCGTCGACTCCCAGGCGAGCGGCGTGTCCACTCCCTCGAACGAGGGGTCCGCGATCAGGTTGCCCGGCACCTCGACCACCGGCCGCCCGCCGGTGGCGGCGATCTCGCCGTCGCCGCCGAGGAACTGCAGTCCCACGCCGGCGGCCGCCGCCACGACGACGAGGATCAGCACGAGCCCCAGGAACCCCTTGCGTCCGGAGGAGGCCACTTTCTCCTGCGCGACGCGGGAGACGCCCTGGTCGAGTGCGCCTTCGGGCGCGGCGGGCGGTTCCTCCATCGTCCCGTCGAGCAGCGTGAAGCGCACGTTGCCGAAGACGACGGGATCGCCGTGGGCGACGCGCGCCTCCTGGATCTTCTCCCCCGAAACGCGCGTGCCGTTCGTGCTCCCGAGGTCGCGGACGGTGACGCCGTGCTCGTCCACGGTCAGCTCCGCGTGCTTGCCGGAGACCGACGTCTCGCTCAAACGCAGGATGTTCTCAGGCCGGCGCCCGACCGTGAGGCCCGCCGGCGAGATCGGGATCTTGTCGCCGACGCGGTCTCCGGACTCCAGGCGCAGGTAGAAGCGCGTCTCCGGCACAACCATGGATGGGTCAGGGGGGTGGTTGGGGCGTTCAAGCTGCCACGGGGGCCTGGCGGTCGCGCTCCTCGACATGGGCGTGGGCGGCCCGGAGCCGCCCTTCGGACTATCCCTGGCGGGGGACGGAGTTACGCCTGCAAGCCCCCGGGCGAGGTGGCTTTGCAGAACCCGGGATCGTACCTCTAGCCCGAACCCGCGACCAGATTGCACCGGGGACGCCGGATTGGCTGAATCCGCGCATGCCCAGCGCCTCACCGCCGCGCTTCTTCCTGGAGAGCCCGCCGGACGGCGGCCCGCCGCGCCTCCTCGAGAGCGAGCTTCTGCACGCGCTCCAGGTCCTGCGGATGCGGCCCGGCGACCCCTGCGTCGGGCTCGACGGCCGTGGCCGCGCCTGGCCGCTCCGCGTGGCCGCGGCGGGACGGCGGGAGCTCGGGCTGGAGGTGACCGGCCCCGTGGAAACCGAACCCGAACCCGGCGCGGCGGACGCGCCGCTTCCCTGGATCGAGGTGGCGGTGGCCTGGCCGCGCAAGAACCGCGCGGAGGAGATGCTCGGCCGGCTGGTCCAACTCGGCGCCGCGGCGGTGACGCCGCTCGTGGCGCGCCAGAGCGGGCCGCAGCCCGCTCCGGATCCGTCCGAGGCCCGGTGGGGCCGGATCCTGCGCGAAGCCTGCAAGCAGTGCCGGCGGCATTGGCTGCCGGTGCTGAACGACCCGCTCGGACCGCTCGAGCTCCTGCTCGCCCGTCCGGGCTCCGCGGTCGCCCTGCTCGAGCCGAGCGTGGGGATGAGCCTCGACACCTGGGCGCGCTCGCTGAAGCCGTCGCCGGAGGGTCTGGGCACGCGCGCGCACCCGATCGTCCTCGCCGTCGGACCCGAGGGCGGCTTCAGCGAGGAGGAGCGCGAGGGCTTCCACCTGAAGGGGGCGACGAGCGTCCGCGTCGGGCCGCACGTGCTCCGCATCGAGACGGCCGCCGAGGCGGCGCTCGCCGTCGTCGGCACGGTCTGGAGCTAACCAAGCTCCATCCTCGAGCGGATCGAGACGAAGCTCCCCTCCCCCACGACGACGTGGTCGAGCAGCGGCACGCCGAGAAGCCGCCCCGCGTCGGAGAGCCTGCGCGTCACCTCGAGGTCCTCGCGGCTCGGCTCGGGATCGCCGCTCGGATGGTTGTGGACGACGATGACCGCCGCGGCGGACTCGCGCACGGCGGGGCGAAACACCTCGCGCGGGTGCACCAGCGACGTGGTCAGCGTCCCCGTGCTGACGAGCTCGCGCTTCTTCAGCTTGTGCTTGCCGTCCAGGAGCAGGGCGAGGAAGCACTCGCGCTCCAAACCGCGCAGCTCGGCCCCCACCTCGGCCACGACGCGCTCCGGCGTGCGCATCGACGGCCGCGCCGGACGGCGCGCGCGCTCCAGCCGCCGCGCCAGCGCGAAGGCGGCCACCACCCGCGCCGCCGCGGGCGGGCGCAGGCCGAAGCGCGCCACGAGCTCCGCCGTGCCGAGGCGGGAGAGCTCGACCAAGTCGCAGGCGCCCAGCATGCGCGCCGCCCAGGAGGGCTCTTCCCCGCTTCCCCGACCGAGCAGCAAGGCGAGCCATTCGTGGGTCTCGAGGGCGGTGTCGCCATAGCGCTCCGCCCGCTCCCGCAGGGCGGCGGGCCGCGCGGGTTCCCGGATCTGGCCCATGGAGGGCGGGACCGGAGGGCGTCGCGGCCGGTTTCCGTTCCGTCCTGTGAAACTCCGGTCAAGGTGCGGACAAAAACCCGCAGGAGAGGGGGGGCAGCCGCGGCAACTCCGCCGAAGTTCCTAGTAGGCGAAAGCCGCGCCCAAGTGCCCACGAGGGGTCAGCAGAGTCTCTCGCTATGGCAACCCTCCTGATGACAGGCGCCATTCTTCTCGGGGGCATCTGGGTGGCAGAAACCGTCTTGTTCCTCCTGAGCTACAGGCTGAGCTCCCGGGCCGAGGGAGCTCGAACGGCCAGGCGCCTCACCTGACCGGCCTGTAATCTGCACGCGCGGCCTCCTCGCGCGTGCAACGCAGACGGTCGCGTTCCTGACGCGGCCGTTTGCTTATTTGGGGACTACTCGCCGAGCTCCCGCTGAAGGTCGCCCAGGTAGACGTCCAGCCCGTGCCCGTTGCGCTCGCGGAACGTCGCGTCCACGTCTTCGCCGGCCTTGCAGCCCTCGAGCAGCTTGCGCAGCTCCCCGGCGCCGAAGTTCTTCTCGAGGAAGTCGACGAACGCGAGCGATTGGGCATAGGCGCGCGCGATCTCCTCGCTGTCGCTCCAGGTGGCGAGGCTGTCCTGCAGCCGCTCGAGCGAGAAGAGCTCGGCGCCGCGCAGCCGGCGCCGGGCGAGCTCGACCCGCTTCTCGACGCGGGGCGGTTCCTCCTCGAGGAGCTGCGCCAGCCCTTCGTTGAGCCAGCCGGGGACGTCGCGGCCGCCCACCTCGCGCACGAAGGCGTGGACGAGCTCGTGCGTCAGGATGCGGCGCAGCCGGTCGCGCTCGGTGGCGAGATCCTCGACCGACACGCGGATCACGCCGTCGAAGACGCCGCCCGCCCAGTCGCCGAGCCCGGTCAGGGAGTCGAAGTCCTGCCTGTCGTAGAGCACGACCTTGAAGGGCGGGCGCTTGTAGTCGATCACGGGATCGACGCCGAACCAGCCGCGAAGGAGCGCGTAGGCCTCCTCGAGCACGTCGCGGACGTCCTCCGAGTTGTGGAGCAGGTCCCGGCGGCCCACGTCGAAGGAGATGTCGAAGTAGGCGCCGCCCTCCAGCCGGTGGTCCGCCTCCAGCTCCAGCTCCTTCTCCCAGCGCGCGAGGAGCCGCACCAGGTCCTCTCGCTCCGGCGCCAGCCCGGTGGCGCGGCGAAGCTGGTCGATGCCCGCCTCTAAGTCCCCCTCCTCGTCCTTCACCTTCGTGGCGAGCCGCGCGAGGGCCTCGGCGAGGTTGCGCCGGAAGACGTCGGACCCGGGCTCCGCGGCGTGGCATTCCTCGAAGAGGGCCACCGCCTCGGCGATCCTGCCCTGCCCCAGCAGCTCGCGCGCGGCGTTGTTCTTCTCGATCCAGCGGATGGCGACGCCGCTCTTCGGCCGCGGGTTCTCGACCTCGCCCTCGACCATCCCGCGGCCGGGGCTCGCCACCGGAGCGACCGGCGCCTGGCGCGGAGCCTCCTCGGGCGCTGCGGCCGGCGGCTCGGAGAAGTGGCGCGCGGCGAAGTAACCCACCGCGGCGGCGGCGAGAAGCGCGAGCAGACCGATCGGGAGGGTCCGCACCGCGCCTCGGCTCTCTCTCGCTCTCGTCACTGTCCCGGGGGACGCCCTTCCTCCGCGGGCGCCGGTGCTTGGACGTCGGCGGCCGGACATCCCTTCTAGAAATCCAGGCTTTCTCGGCCGGCGATCTGCCCGCGGATGTCCTCGATCAGCTCGGACCAGCACTGGTAGCGGTGGTCCGCGTCCTTGGCGACCATCTTCTCGATGAAGTAGTGCAGGTGGGGCGAGATGCCGCGGCCCTTGAGCTCGGGCGAGGAGAGCGACTCCATGATCTGCATCCGCAGGATCTCGCGGTCGTCGGAGCTCTCGAACGGCAGCCGCCCGACCACGATGTGGAAGAGCGAGAGACCGAGGCTGTAGATGTCGGAGCGGCAGTCCGCCGCCGCGCCGCCGCGCGCCTGCTCGGGGGCGAGGTAGGCGACGGTGCCCACCGAGCTGTCCTCGGGGCTCGGCGTATCTTCGCCCTCGGCGGCGAAGCCGAGGTCGATCAGGACGACCCTGCCCTCGCGGGTCAGCATGATGTTCCCGGGCTTGACGTCGCGGTGAACGACGCCGTTCTCCTCGAGGTACTCCAGCACCTCGGCCACCTCGAGGATGATCTGCAGCGCCTGCTGCTCGTCGAAGTCGGCGCCGCCGTCGAGGAGCTCGAGCAGCGTCGATCCGTCCACGAAGCCGAGGCGCGAGAAGTACGTCGTGCCGCTGCGCGCGACGCCGTAGCTCGGAACCAGCCCGGGATGGTCCAGGCGCTCCAGGAGCCGCGCCTCGTGGACGAAGGCCTTCCGCGTGTTGTCGTTGGCGACGCACTCGGGCTTCAGGACCTTGAGCGCGAGCGTCCGGTTCGTCTTCTTCTCGCGCGCCCGGAACACGTCGGCCGTCCCGCCGGTCCCGAGCTTTTCCTGGACCTCGAAACCGGGGATCTCGGGGATCTCGCCGGCGTTCGTCCGCCGCATCTTCTCGACCTTCGCGTCCGTCCAGCCGAGCTCCTCCACCAGGAGGTCGTCGAGGCTCGCGCCGCCCTGGAGCTCGGGCATGAGCCGCTGCGCGTCGTCGGCCGTGAGCAGGCCGCGGTGCACGAGCAGCGCTAGGAACGGAACGTCTTCCATGGGGGCCTTTCCCTCCGGAGGCCTCGGGAAGTGTAGCGGGACGGCAGGGCCCGCCCGAAGTTCTCGGGTCCGGAAGAACTTTCTATCGGATTCCCGCGCCGGAGCTTCCAGCCGCGAATCCCGGACTGCGTCAAGATCGCCTCTCGCGGGGTCCGAAACCTGCTTCGTCGCGCCGAACGACGCGTCCCCGCGCCTTGGATCCCCGCACCAGTCCCGCCGTCTACAAGTACTTCGACCTCGCCGACCGGTTCGAGCGCATCCGCGTCTGCGGGCCGGGAGAGGCGAACCTCCGGATGCGCCCCGGCCTCGACCGGACCGGGTACCGCCGCGCCGTGATCGGCGCCTGCGTCGAGGGGTACGACGAGGCGCCCGAGACGAAGCTGGCGGAGCTCCATCCCGCCGACCCGGCGGCGGCGGAGGAGCTGCTCTACCACCTCGTGGTGTCGGTGAACCCCGACCTCGACATCCGCACGGTGAGCCTGCGGAGCGACACCCGCGCGGCCGAGGTCCCCGGCATCCGCGTCACGCCGGCGGCGAGCGACGACGTCTGGCTGCGCCGGCTACGGCGCCGCGCGCGCGGGCTGGCGGCGCGCGTGAAGGAACGGATCGTCGGCCAGGACGACGCCGTGGAGCGCGTCGCGCGCGCCGTGAGGCGGGCGGCGGCCGGGCTCGCCGCCGAGCGCGGTCCGACGGCGTCGATCCTCTTCGTCGGCCCCACCGGCACGGGCAAGACCGAGCTCGCGCGCGTGCTCGCGGACGAGCTCGACCCCGACGACGGCGCGCTGGTGCGCATCGACTGCGGCGAGTTCGCGCTCGGACACGAGTACAGCAAGCTGATCGGCGCGCCGCCCGGCTTCGTCGGCTTCGAGGAGGGCGGCGTCCTCACCGAGGCGCTGCGCCGCTCGCCGCGCGCGGTCGTGCTCTTCGACGAGATCGAGAAGGCGCACCCGCGGATGCACAACCTCCTGCTCTCGGTGCTCGAGGAGGGCGAGCTGACCGACGGCCACGGCCGGACCGTCGCGTTCGATCGCTCGCTCGTGATCCTGACGTCGAACGCCGGCGCGCGCGAGGCGCAGGACGCGGCGCGGGGCATGGGCTTCCGCGGCGCGGGGCTCGCGGATCCGGCGCGCACCGAGATCACCGGCCGCGCCCTCGCCGACGCGTTCACGCCGGAGTTCCTCGGCCGCCTCGACGAGGTGGTGCACTTCCGCGAGCTCGACGGGGACGACGCGAAGCGCATCGCGGCGCGGCGGCTGGCGGAGCTCGCGCAGCGCGTGCGCCGCCGCGGGCTGCGCATCCGCTGGACCGACGCCGTCGCGGCGTGGGCGGCGGAGCACGGCTTCTCCCGCGAGAGCGGCGCGCGCGAGATCGCGCACGTGCTGCGCCGCGACGTCGAGGCGCCGCTCGCGGACCTCGTGTTGGACGCGCCCGCGAAGCGGCGGCGCTGGCTCACGGTCTCGATCCGCGGCGGCAAACCGCGGATCGCGCCCGAGTAGCGCCGGCGTGGAAGATCCGTGACCGCGAGGCGTCGGGCCCGCTATCCTCGCCGCCCCGTGATGCGCTTCCTCGCCCTGATCCTCGTCCTCTCCTGCGCCGTCGCGCCGTCGCCCGCCGCCCGCTCGGGCGACGAGCTGGCGGCGCGCTCGCCGGCGGGCAACCTCCCGATGGAGGACCTCGAGGACCTCCTGCTCCTGCGCCACTCCTTCGCGCCCGACGGCCGCGACCTGCTGCGCCACCTCGTCCAGACGCGCGTGATCGAGCACCTGGGCGAGGCGGGCGGCGTCGAGGTGTCGCCACGCGACGTCAACCAGCTCTGGGACGAGATCGACCGCCGCGCGAAGGCGGAAGGGGTCCCGGGCGGCATCGCCGCCGAGCTGAAGCGCAAGGGGATGAGCGCCGCCGAGCTGCGCGAGCTCCTGCGGCTCTCGGTCATCCAGCAGGTGCTGACGCGCCGCGCCCTGGGCCTGGCGGCGGACGCCCAGGTCTCCGGCGAGCAGATGGCGATCTGGATCGACCAGGAGATCACTCAGCGCGGCCTCGAGACGCTCTCGCCGCCGTGGAAGGACGGCGTGATCGCCGTGTGCGGCGAGGTCACGGTCCCGCTGCGGGACTTCTCCGCGCTCCTCGCGCGGCACCTGCCGTCGTCAAAGGTGCGCGAGGCGTGCTTCCACCTCCTGCTCCTCCGGGGCATCGAGGCGCGCATGCCGGACGTGTCCGAGGAGGCGAAGTCCCGCGCGATCGACGCGGAGATCGACCGCCGTCGCCGCGAGGTCGAGGGCGAGGCGAGCTACAAGGGCCTCTCGTTCGAGTCCCTCCTGAACGCCCAGGGCCTGACGGTCGACGTCCTGCGGCAGGACCCGTCGGTCGGCATCGCGGCGCTCTCGACGCTCTGGGTCGACCGCGCGCACGGCGAGGCGGGGCTGCGGGAGGTCTTCGAAGAGGAGCGCAAGTGGTTCGAGGACCGCTTCGGCGAGGCGGTGCGCACGCACGCGATCTTCCTGCGCGGCGCGAAGTTCAAGAACCAGTGGAACCCGCGCTCGTTCGAGGAGGCCGAGCGCGAGCTGCGCTCGATGGCCGGGCGGGTCGGATCGTTCGCGGACTTCACCGCGCTGGCGCGAACGGTGTCCGAGGACCCGCGGACGAAGGCGCTCGACGGCGACCTGGGCTGGATCACGCGCGGCGACGAGAACCAGCCGTCCTCGATCCGCGAGGCGATCTTCACGCACCTCGCGACCGGCGGGAAGATCCCGAAGGGCGGGGTATTGCACGGGCCGGTGCGGCTGGAGAACGGCGCGGCGCTGCTCTACCTGTCGGAACGCCGCGAGAGCCCGGGCTGGGACGCGATGTCCGGCCACGTACACCACGAGCTCCGGCGGCGCTTCCTGCGCGAGGTTCTCAAGGAGGAGGAGGTCACGACCTTCCTCGACGGATAGCCATGTTGCCATGTTGATCGGCAAGGTCGTCGGAAGCGTCGTCTCGACGCGCAAGGACGAGAAGTTGGAGAACCTGAAGCTCCTCGTCGTGCAGGTACACAGCCACGCGAACGAGCCGAAGGACGCCTACGTCGTCGCCGTCGACTCGGTGCAGGCGGGGCTCGGCGACATGGTGCTCTACGCGACCGGCTCGAGCGCGCGCCAGACGACGCTCACCGACGCCAAGCCCTGCGACGCGGTCATCATGGCGGTGATCGACTCGTGGGACCTCGGCGGCGAGAACGTCTACGAGAAGTGGGCCTGATGTACCTCGCGCGCGTCATCGGCCGCGTCGTCGCCACCGAGTGCTACCCGGGCTTGAAAGAAGTCCCGTTCCAGTGGATCCAGCCCCTCGACGAGGACGGCGCCGCCATGGGCGACCCGCTCGTCGCCTGCGCGGCGATCGACTCCGGGCCCGGCGACCTGGTCCACTTCGTCGACGGCCGCGAGGGCGCGATGGCCTGTCCCGAACCGTTCGTGCCGGTCGACGCGGCGATCATCGGCTACGTCACCGAGGCCGTGCGGCTGGGCGAACGCATCGGAGACGACTGAATGTTCCTGGCCGACGTGGTCGGAACGGTCGTGTCCCCGGTGCAGATCCCGGTTCTCGACGGGCAGACGCTGCTCCTGCTCCGCCCGCTCACCCCGGACGGCCGGCCGGCGCTGAAGACGCGCATCGGCATCGACAAGGCCCAGGCCGGCGTCGGCGACCGCGTGATCTGCATCGACGAGGGCAACTCGGCGCGCCAGATCCTCGGCGACCCGAAGGCGCCGGCGAAGACGCTCGTCGTCGGCGTGGTCGACTACGTCGAGCTCGAGGGCGAGCTCGCCTACGACGCGCGCACCCGCCCGCCGGTCGGTAGACTGGCGGCGCGATGAGCCCGAACCCCGACGAGGAGATCCGCCTCCGGAACGCGCTCTGCCGGATCGGCGAGCTCTGCTACCAGAAGGGCTACATCGTCGGCGCCGACGGCAACCTGTCGGCGCGGCTCGGGGACGGGACGATCCTGATCACGCCAGCGGGCGCGATGAAGGGCTTCCTGCAGCCCCATCACATCGCGCACGTCGACATGGACGGCAAGGTCGTCGACGGCGGTCCGAAGGCGTCGTCGGAGGTCGGGATCCATCTCGTCTCCTACAAGGAGCGCCCCGAGATGCGCGCGGTGGTCCACACCCACCCGCCGCACGCGGTCGCGCTCACGATCGCCGGGATCGACATGCAGCTCCCGGTGATCCCCGAGATCATCGTCACGATCGGCGGCGTGCCGACGGCGCCGTACGGCACGCCGGGCACCGACGAGCTGCCCGAGTCGATCCGGGACATCGTGCGCTGCTCGGACACGCTGATCATGAAGAACCACGGCGCGGTCTGCCTCGGGGCGAACCTGATGGACGCGTTCAAGAAGCTCGACATGGTCGAGCACACGGCGAAGATCCTCTGGCTCGCCCACGCGGTCCGCGGCGGGATCGAACCGCTCCCGCCGGAGGCCGTGGAGAAGCTCCTCGCCACGCGCGGGCTCCTGGGAATCGAGACGACGAACACCTTAGAGAACCGCTGCGCGCTGGATTGAGCGTGGAGGACGCCCTCTTCCCCGACGCCTTCCCGGAGCCGCTGCCCGCGGACGGCGCGTGCGCCTGGATCGGGCTGCGCGACGCGCTCGAGGCCTTCGCGCTCGCCGAGACGACCGAGAGCGCACGGCACATCAAGCCGCTGCACTGGTACGTCGCGTGCCGGCTCGTGCTCGAGGGCGGCTTCCACCCCGACGACGTGATCCCGCGCCCGCCGTTTCAAGTGGAGGGCGGCGAGAAGAACGTCCTGGTTCACGACCCGAAGTCCGGCGGCACCGGCGAGCTCACCGTGATGGGCGGCCTGAAGACGAAGAAAGTCGACGTCACCGTCTGCAAGCCGGGCATCGGCCCGTGCGTCGCCGTCTCGCTCAAGGGGACGCTGCGGGCCACGCGCAACCTGACCAACCGCATGGAGGAGGCGGCGGGCGACTGCACGAACCTCCACCTGATGTACCCGGCGCTCGTGTACGGCTTCCTGCACGTCCTGCGCGCGAACCGCGAAGGGCCCGGCGTCGACAAGGCCGACGTGGCCGTGCTCGAGAGCGGCGAGGCCGACCCCACGGTCGTCCGCTACCACGACGCGATGGCGCGGTTGACCGCCCGCGAGGACGTCCGCTCGGCGCCGTCGAAGTACGAGGCGATCGCGGTCGCGCTCGTGGGCTCTTCCGGCGAGGAGGTCGGCCGGGTGCTCGCCGACTATCCCCCGGCGACGAGCGAGCTCCGCTTCGAGCGCTTCCTCGAGGACCTCTACCGCGCCTACGACCTGCGCTTCGTCCACGCCGCGCCCGCGCTCCAGCGCAAGACGAGCCGGCTCGTCTGGTCGGCCGATTCGCCGGTGAGGGACGACGCGCGGCTCGAGGGCTTCGCGTTCCGCTGCGACGGATAGCTACTCGCCGATCTCGAGCTGACCGCGCCAGGCGGCGACGTCGAGCGGGAGCTTCAGCCCGGTGAGCGTGCGCAGGGTCTGGTAGGCCTCGCCGCGCAGGGCGAGGTCCTCCGACGCGAGGCAGTCGACGAGCGCTGGCAGCGCCACGTCGCTCGGCTGGCCCGCCAGCGCCTTGCAGGCGAGGATCGCGACGTCGGTCCGCCGCGACTTCAACGCCGGGAGCAGCGCCGCGGCGGCGCGATCGGGATACAGCCGGTGGCGCGACACCTCGAGGATGGCCGCCGCGGCTCCGGACCCGCCGGCGATCTCGTCGCGGCAGCGCGACGCCTCGTCGCTCCACCAGCGGACCTCCTGCTCGTGCCACGTGGCCCAGAGCTCGACCTCGACGTCCCAGGTGAGGCCGGTGAGCTCCACCAACGCGCGGTGCGCGGCCTCCTCGACGTCCGCGTCTCCGCAGTCGAGGAGATCGATCAGCTCGCCCACGGCGTCGCGGTCGTCCAGCGCCGTCGCCGCCTGCGCGGCGAGGATCTGCACGCCGGTGTTCCGGTGCTTCAGGTAGGGACGCGCCAGGCCGCGGACGAGGGCGTCCGGTTTGCTCGGCGCCGCGCGCGCGACGCGCTCGATCTCGAGCAGGAGCACGGGGTCGACGAACTTGACGCGGCCGAGCGAGCGGCAGAGCGCGACCAGACGTCCGTCGGCGGCGCTCCGCGCCACGCTGCGCACCAGCGGGTACGCCAGCGCGGGATGGCAGGAGGGCAGGAGCTCCGGGAGCCGCGCGACGCCGCCTGGGTCACGCCTCACCAGGCGCGTGATCGCCTGCTCCAGCGCGCCGACCGCCTCGGGCTCGACCACGAGCGCCTTCCGCTGCTCCGGCGCCAACCGCAGCGCCAGGCCCAGGTCCGCACCGCTCCCGGTCTCGCCGAGCAGCGACAGGGCGAGGACGCGCTCCTCGACGGGTCGCCCGTTGTCCGCGAGCCCGGCCAGAAAGCCGGTGACCTCCTCGACCGGCAAGCCGCGCAGCGAATAGCGGAGGAACAGGCTTTCGGAACGACTCAGCGGTTCCACCTGGCCGCGCTCGTCCGTGACGCCGCCGGCGAGCAGGACCGCGAAGACCCCGGGCGCAGCGTCAGCCCCGAGTTCACGCAGCCCCTCGCTGAGCGCGGCTTGGTCTAGCTCCGGGCCCTGGGTCGCAGACCGGAGGATCTCCGCGACGGATGCGGCCGGGTCGTCTGCTTCGGAGGCGATCACCGGCTGGCCTCCGGCCATGAAGGCCGTCAGGACGAGCGCCAGCAAGGGATGGGAGAGCGCGTCTCGTCGAGTCATTGGGCGGCCAGGACCTTGTTGATGTCGTTCTGACTCATCGGTGGATTCCGGTCGAGCGCCGCCTGAAGGACGTGGGGCTCCAACGGGGAGTTTTGAACGAGCGCCCACTGCAGGTGCTTCGACGACAGCACGGGAACGTTGATCGCCGCCAGGAGGACGTCGCTTGAGATCGGCCCGGTTCCGATCGCGTCGGGATACCCCGGCGAGTAGGGACCGTTCTTCTCGAAGATCAGATAGAGGTCGTAGGAGTCCATGGGCGGAACACGGTTGATCGCCGCGGTCATGACGGCGCCGCTTAGTGGCGAGGCGCCGAGCAGCACGTTCATGACCTCCTGCGAGCTCAAGCTCGTGTCGGCGATCGCGTCGAGCAGCGGTACGTCGTCGGGATTCGCGGGAGGCTCCGTACCACCCGTCGTGCTTCCGCCCCCGGGTGTGACTTCCCACTCCGCCGGAGCCGTGACGACTTGGCCATCGCGGTAGAGCTCGACGACGGACTTCACCTGGCTCCAGTCGAACGCGCTCTCCGGGCCGTTGTAGGTCTGCAGGGCGCCGGTCAGGTCGTAGTACGTGATCAAGATCGGCTGGTCGGCGTGCGCGTCCGCGGGCGCCGGCAGCGTCGCCGGGTCGACGCCGAGGACGTCGAACGGGTCCATGCCCTTGAGCGCGATCCCCTCGGGAATCTCGACGACGCGCCAGGAGATCCGGGTGGGCAGGGTGCGGAGCTTGCGCTCGATCGCGATGTCGTAGTGGATCGAGCAGCCGCTCGACAGGTCGAGCGACTTGGCGACGAGCCCGCCGTAGACGTTGAAGCTCGAGTCGATCTCGATCTCGGCGTCGGGGGCGTAGACGAAGCCGTAGAAGTCGCTCTGCGCCTCGAGCTCCGCCACGTTGTCCCCGGTGGCGGAGACCTGGAACACGACGCCGGCGGGGTCCTGGACCGTCGTCACGACGAAGGCGTCGTCGTCCAGGTCGATCGAGCCGGTGACGAACACCTCGATCTGGCCGTTCGTGGCGTCCAGCTCGAGCGTCGCGTTGTCGCGCAGGCGGAAGTCGTCCACCACCATGGTCGACGGCCCCTGGACCAGCGTCGTCGTGCCCGCGCCCAGGTCGAAGAGGCTGTAGCCGTACTGCCCCGCGGGCAGGACGAGCGGCGCCGGGTCGTCGTGGTCGAGGCTCGTGGGCGGCCCGACGTCCGGCACCTCGATCGCCGGCATGGCCGCGGTTTGCGCGCGCGGAGTGGTGGACCCGGTCACCGTGGTGTCCTCGAGGTCCACGCTGCCGGTGGGACCGGGGACCAAGTCGCCGCGGATCTCGAAGTCCTCGAGCTCGACGTTCCCGTTCGTGCCGAAGATCGCGTTGTAGTTGGATGCCTCGCCGACCTGGTCGGCGTAGGAGCCGAGCGTCGAATCGAAGCTGTCGATCAGGACGTTCTCGTCGTCGTCGAAGTTGAGGCTGTCCGAAGAGAAGATCCCGAGCGACGCCACGCTCTCCTCCGTCCCCTGCGCCACGAGGCCGAGCGTCACGCGGCCGCGGCCCCACATCGCGGTGCTCTCGAGCTCGACGCGGTTTCCGCCGGCGTCGGTCGACTCGACCCAGAAGAGGCCGCCGCCGAAGGCGACCGGCGTCGTCTGGCTGCCCACCGCGCCGGACTTCCCGATGCCGAGCCCCGTGAAGGCCTCCGCGAGGCCGGCCTCGGCGAGATAGAAGGCCTGTTTCTGGTCGACCGCGCGGCTCTGGCGGCGAGTGGTGCTCGACGCGAGCTGAAGGAGCGCCGCCGCGAAGATCGCGATCACGACGACGGCGGTCAGCGAGAGGACCAGGGCTCCGCCCCGGCGTCCGTTCCTCCCCGAAAGAGCGATGTGGCGGCGCATGGTGTCGTTCCCCTAGTTCCGGCAGGTGACCCTAGACTCCATCGTGAAGGAGGACGCCTCCCCGTTGTCCCCCTGCCGCGAGAGCGTGAGCCGGATGAGCACGCTGTTCCCCTCGATGATGAAGATGAGCCCCTCCTCGTCGGTGAGCCCGTTGCCGTTGTCGTCGGTCGCGTTCGGCAGCTCTCCGCCGAGGAACGGACGCACGAGGTTGGTCCAGACGACCTTGCGCTCCTCCGGAACGTCCGGGTTCACGCGCCAGGCGACCTGACGGCCGTTGGGATCGAGGAGGACCTCCTCGGGATCGTTCCAGACCACCTGACCGTTCTCGTCGACGCCGAGGCTGATGCGGTAGCGAAGGTTCGTCGTGTAGAGCGGCGTGTCGAACGGGTTGAGCGACTCGCGGTCCGAACCGCGCACCGCCATGACCAGCCGGTCCATGACCACGCGGGCCTGGTCCTCGACGTAGGTGTCCGCGGTCTGCCGGGCGGCCGTCTCGGAGGCCGAGCTCATCACCAGCCAGATCTTGAAGGCGAGGATGCCGAGGAGCGCGAGCACGATGGAGAGCTCCACGAGCGTCAGCCCGGCGCGGCGGTGCGTGCGGCCCGCGATCATGGCGTCAGGTCGCAGAGCATCGTGGTCGTGACGAACTCGCGCTCGCCGAAGCGGCCCTCCCACCGGAGCTGGATCGTCAGCGGGAGGATGTAGTAGTCGTCGGTGTGGTCGAGGGCGTCGACGATGCTGTCGCCGTTCAGGTCGCGCGGCGTGCCGAGAACGTCGTCCACCAGGTCCTCGCGCAGCTCGAGCGACGGCACGCCGGCGCCCGGGGCGGACAGGTCGATGCTCGGGAAGAGGATCTCCCCCACCTGACCGTCGGGGTCGCCGGTGATCGCCCGCAGGCCGGGAACGTCGAAGCTCGGTCCGGGAGCCGGCCCGGTGGCGATCGGGTCGTCGCTCGGGTCGCCGTTGTAGCGCGCGAAGAGCAGGCCGAAGTCCTCGTTGCGCATCGTCTCGAGGAGGTCGCGCGTCGCGTCGGCGGCGATCGCGTTCTCGCGGTTGATGCTGCGCTGGCTGGCGATGGCGGCGGCCATCCGCGAGAAGATGACCATGGCGACGACGGCGATCATCGTTGCGACGACGAGCTCGAGCAGCGACATGCCGGTGCGCGTGCGACGCGAAAAGCGACGCTCGGTGCCAGGCATCCCGGCTCCCGCGTGCACGGATTGGGGTCGGGACTTCATCGGAGAAAGCCTTGGCGGATATCGGCCATCCCGACCCGCCGCGACGAGCCAACCCCGCGGGAAAATCGGCCCGGAAAAGAATTCCCGCCCGCCGGCCCCCCGGACGCTCAGAACACGATCGTGACCGTCGCCGCGTTCGTCGTGAAGGCGAGGTCGGTGGTCAGCGCCGCGAACGTCGCCTGGATGCCCACGGCGACCGTCAGGAAGCCCGGCGGGAAGGGACCGAGAGTGGTCGATCCGCTGCCCCCGCCGTCCAGCGTTCCGACCGCGGTGTAGAAGGTCGGCAGGTTCACCGGCACGACGAGCCCCCCGATGGGCGTCCCGGGCGCGGAGCCGAAGATCGAGCCGACCATGACGAAGACCTTGCCCGCCTGCGCCGGCCCCGCCTGGACCTGGAGGAGCGAGCTCCCGCCCGCGGACGCGCTGATCGCCGGCAGGTTCGCGACGAGCGTCGGCGCGGCGACCGACGCGATCGCCGG
>JANQEJ010000110.1 GCA_028278425.1 Planctomycetota bacterium
TGGCTCGACGGCGGCGATGGATTTCATCGAGGTCGACGCCGCCACCTACTCGAAGGTCGAGCAGGTGCGCGAGCTCACGGAGAGCCTCAAGTACGGGCCGGCCCGCGACCGCTACAAGGTCGTCGTCATTGACGAGATCCACCGCCTCTCGCGCCAGGCGTTCGACGCGCTGCTGAAGATCGTCGAGGAGCCACCCGACCACCTCGTCTTCATCTTCGCCACGACCGAGAGCGAGGCAGTGCCCGCAACGCTCCTGTCGCGCTGCCAGGAGTTCCGCTTCCGGCGGGCGCCCTCACCGATCCTGGCCGAGCACCTGCGCACGTTGAGCGACGCCGAGAAGATCGAGGTGAGCGACAACGCGCTGCGGCTCATCGCGCGCGCCGGCGACGGCTCCGTTCGCGACAGCGTCGCGCTCCTCGACCAGCTCGCCACGTTCGGCTCCGGCACGATCGCCGACGACGAGGCCAACCGGCTCCTCGGCGGGGTCGACCACGCGCTCTTCCTGCGGCTGCTCACAGGGATCACCGGCTCGGGCTCGCAAGAGGTCGTCGCCGTCGTCGAGGAGGTCGAAGCCCGCGGCTGGGACCCGCGGCACGTCTTCACCGAGTTCCTCGGCTACTGCCGCGACGCTCTGCATCTCGCCCTCGGCGGCGATCCGGCGGCGGTCGATCTGCCGGAGGAAGAGGCCCGCTCCCTCCAGGAACGGGCCCAGACCGCCGGCTACGAGACCCTCTTGCGCCTCCTCCATCACCTGCTCTCGAGCGAGAACGCCGTTCGCCGCAGCGAGGCCGGGGCGCTGGCGCTCGAGATCGCCTGGCTGCGCGCCGCCGAGCTGCCGAAGCTCACACGCATCGAGGAGATCCTGGGCGGCGGAGTGGCCGGCGGATTGACGGGAGGTCCGGTCCCTGGGGACAAGGCCGCCGGCGAGTCGTCCGGCCCCACAGCCCGGAGCACGGCCCCCGCTGCCGATCGGCCGGCAACGACCGAACCGCCGCCCCCCGCGACGGATCCGGCACCCGGCCACGCCGCGGCCGGCGAATCGCCGGCGTCCAGCGACGAGCCCCACCCCTCCTCTTTCGAGCTCGAGGCTCCACCACCGTCCGAGCCCGCCGCCGAACAGCCGGACCCCGCGCCGCCAGCCGAGCCGGAGGAGTACCCGGCAGCGGCCGGCGACGAGAAGGTCGCCCGGTTCCTCCAGCAGGTGAGCCAGCGCAAGCAGCCGCTGGCGGCTCACCTGGCGCTCGCCGACCGGATCGTCTTCACCGACAACCTGCTCGAGATCTACGCACCCATTCAGGACCAGTGGCTGACTGCCGAGCGCCTCGCTCGCGACTCCAACGACGGAGTGCTCAAGGAGTCGATGGCCGTCGTCTGGGGCGACGGCGCGAGCTGGAAGCTCCGCCAATCTGAGAGGCGGGCGCCGGAACCGGAGGTGGAGCAGGCGCCGCCGGAGGTCCTCAACGATCCGCGCGTGCAGGCCGTGCTCGACATCTTCGGGGGCGCCGCGCACACCATGGAAGAGCAAGACCCGGG
>JANQEJ010000162.1 GCA_028278425.1 Planctomycetota bacterium
CGTGCACGGCCGCGTCCAACTACACCCAGTGCATCAGACAAACCGTCGGCGGCGTGACCATGTCCTTCGGCAATTGCCCACCTTCGCCGCCCAGCCCCGACGGGGGCGGCCCGCTCTTCCAGGTCACCGATCGCTTCGGCGTGTTTCACAACAACGTCCCGCTGAACAACGGCGGCGACGCCATCTTCATCTTCAGCAGCCCGAGCTCCGGAGCGTCGGTCGGCACCGACCCGCCCGACATCACCGGCGACCTCTTCTGGAAGACGCTGCCGGGCGACACGGTCATGAACCACGCCCACGGCGGCGGCGGCGCGCGGGTGATGGAGGTCGACGGCTACCACGAGTCGCTCTTCGACTCGTTCTGGGGGACGACCGCGTCGCCGGCGAGCTCGTCGGCGGACTTCTACGACCGGTCCCACGGGCTTGCGCTCCCCTCGACCGTGAACCCGGGCAACCTGGAGCCTGCCTTCATCCAGCTCGGGCTGACCACCGAGATCCTCGTCAGCGTCGGAAACTCCGGCTTCGGGAACCCGTGCACCGTGGCGCCTTCGCTGTGCTCGCCGCCCGGCTCGACTTGTCCCCCGACCGGGTTCGTCAACGGCTACATCGTCGACCTTTTCTTCTCGAGCACGACCGGCACGGGCATCCCGCTCCTGGCGGACGGGACGGCCGCCTCGAACCGGGTCACGACCTATTACGTCCCGGGCGGGATGACGGCCACGGGCGGAGTGTGCGGCCTCGGCGATTACTCCCTCCAGGACGAGCACTCCACCGACGAGACGCAGGCGGACATCCTCGGGGGCATCTCGCGTTACGGCGGCAGGCAGCTCGGCGGCGGAGGCCCCATCGCCGACCTGGTGACGGACGTGCCCGTCCCGCACCTGGCCTTCCGCGAGCTCCTGGTCAACAAGGTGGCCGACTCCGGCGGCGGCGGCGGCATCGAGACGGGCAGCAACGGCGGGGGCGGACTCAACGCGGCCAACCTGACGGTCAGCGGCGGAACGGCGACGCTCGCGACCGAGATCCGCGACTTCGAAACCGCGGCGGGCGGCGGCCTCCACATCGCGATCGCCGGTTCCTCGTTGATCGTCCTCCCGTTGCCCGTGCCGGCGCTCGGCGCCTACCTCCTCATCCTCCCCGATCCGGTGTTCAACGCCACGTCGAGCATCTGGCAGGGCGCGGTCTCGCCTTCGATGCCCTCGTTCACCTCGGAGGGCATCTTCAGCGGAGCTCACATCCCCATTCCCGCGGGGGGCGTCGGCCTCGTGCTCAACACGCAGGGCCTGGTCTTCGACCTGGCGACGTTCACGGCGCGCACGACGAACGTGAAGCGGTCGGCCTTCCATCCGTGACCCGGGCCGCGCTCAACCCCGAGGGAACCCACGGCGCGCCGGCAGCCTTCGCCGGCGCGCTTCGCTTCCGCCGCTGATTCCGCGGCGATAGAATTCTCTGCATGCCCGTCGCGGTCCGCTCGCCGCGACGGGCGTTTGGGAACTTGAGGCTTCTTCTCGTCGAGAAAACCCGACTCGATGAACACCTCCTACTTTCGCTCGCGCACGTGGATTCCCGCCGCGATCCTCATCGTCGCGGCCTTCGTCGTTTGGTGGAAGTGGGGTGACGTCGACGCCGGCCGCGACGGCGCCAACTCGCACCGCGGCTTCCTCCTGATCACGGGCTGGGTCTCGCTCGGCCTCTTCCTCGCCGTCGCCGCCTACGCCGGGCGCAAGTGGTTCCCGCGACGGCCGGTCGTCACGCCCGGCGCGCGACGCACGCCGTTCGAGCGCATCGAGGACGCGCTGATCGAGCTCAAGGCCTTGGAAGACCGGGAGAATCGAAAGGAAGAGCGGCCATCGCTCTCCGAGGTCAGGAAGAAGGCGGCGACCATCCTCCGGAGCGCGGGCGTCTGGAAGGCCGTGCGCCCTCACGTTCGCGTGCGCGAGCGCGGGACCGGCTCCAAGCGCGAGAAGTACATCGCGGTCAAGGCGGTCCCCGCCCGCCGCGGTTGGTCCATGCTCCGCTGGATGCGCATGCACCTCTTCCTCGGGACGGCGGCCGGCGCGTTGGTGATTCTCCACAGCGGGTTCCGCGGGACGCTCTGGATCGGGCTCTTGCTCGACTGGACCGCGCTCGGCGCGGTCGTCACCGGCCTCGGCGGGATCGTCCTCTGGGCCGTTTGGGCGGGAGGCATGAGCCGGGCGGAGCGGGAGCTCACCTACGAGGCCACGCGCGCCCTGGAACAGCACTTCGAGCGCAACCTGGACGACTTCCTGCATCCCGTCATGGAGGCCAAGCCGCAGACGAAGCTCGAAGCCGCGTTGGAAAGCGCGGGGCTGCGGCTGCACGTGCCGCGACTGAGTCTGGCCCTGAAGGAGCGACGCCCGCCGCCGAAGAAGTTCCTGGAGGACTTCGCGGCCCACCCACCCGAGCCTGAGGTCCGCGCCGACGTCTGCGAGCTCGCCGAGTACATGGGCATCTTCACCGCGCTGCACGACGAGCGCGTGCGCTTGCAGAGGCACCACCGTTGGCTCCAGGTCTGGCGGCTCGTCCACGTCCCCCTGTCCATCCTGTTGCTCTTCCTCGTGGCCGTTCACGTGATCTCGACCTGGAGGTACTGATGCCAAACGAGAGTCTCGAACAACGCTGCAAGAGCGCGCTGGAGGACTACAGGGACACGAAGAGGAAGTACCTCAAAAAGAGAAGGGACCTCTCCCGCCTCGCGGTGGATTTCCTTCACTGGCGCCGCCTCGAGGCGGGCGCGAGAACGAAGGCGGTCGAGTGGTTGTCCCAACGGGGCCTGGCGACCACCGAGGAGGAGGTGGACGCGTGGGAAGACGCGCGGTCGGCGATCGATCAGCTTCGCACGGAACGCGACGAGATCGACGACGAGTCGCGCGAGCACTTCGAGCGATGCGCCCGGGCGCTGTCCGCTTGCCGGGCGGAAGCGCTCGGGACCGGCGAGAGCGCGGACGAACAGCCCGTCGGCGAGACCCCCGAAGGTCGCGAGCCTGCGGACGCGACCTCGGTATCGAAGGAGACCCTGGCCGCGCTCGAGAGCGTCGAAGCCAAGTGCCTCGACCTTCTGAAGAGCCTCGCGACCCGCAAGCGCTATCAGGACCGGTTCGACCCGCTCTCCTTCTCGAGCAACGACGCGTGGATCCTGTTCGAGGCGAACGCCCGCGAGGTGAAGCTCGGACGGGACGCCCGCATCATCCAGCAGGACGTGTACACGCAGAACTTCTGGGGGCTCCTCGACGGCGAAGTCGACGTCTTGCGGGTCCAGAACGACGGCACCAAGGTCCTGGTCGACACGATGGCGGCGGACCGGCCCAGCCCGTGGTTCGGCGAGATGAGCGCCCTCGGAAACCGGCCCGCGAACGCCGAGGTCCGTGCGAAGTCAGCCGCGACGCTGCTCAGCATTCCGCCCCCGCTCTTCTGGCGGCTCTATGACGACGGCCCTTTCGGCTGGTTCAAGGACCAGATCGACCGTACGTATGCCGACCGAACCCTCCACAGCGAGCTTCGCAGCTTCCCCGAGCTCCACGATCTGACCGAAGAAGAGCGCCGATCGATCAGCGAGGTGGCCGACTTCGTGAGCTGGGAGCGAAACGAACAGATCGCGCAGCAAGGCCAGCCCGCGGACACGCTCTATCTTCTCCGAAGCGGCTGCGTCGTCGCGCTCCGTCGCGACGGATCCATGCGCCCCCACGAAATCCTGCAGGCGGGGGCGGCCTTCGGCGAAGAGGCGTTCTCGGACAATCCGGTTTGGACCTACACGCTCGTCGCCAGCCAGAAGACGCACGCCGTGTCCCTTCCGGTCGGTCCGCTACGGGAGCGCCTCGCGGAGTTGGGGATCGAGACCGACGTCGAGACAGCGGCGCTCGAACGCCTCGGGGAGCTGCAGACGGGGATCCACGAGGAAACGTCCATCGCGGAGCAGGTGGAGCGCCTGGGCTTCTTCGAGGTGAGCGACCTCGCGAAGGCACGCGCCGGCCTCGTCATCGAAACGAGCAAGTGCACCCGCTGCAACGCCTGCGTCGAAAGCTGCGCGGCGGTCCACGACGACGGCATCCCGCGCATCAGCAAGATCGGGCTGGGCGCAGACGTTCCCGGGATCCGGCTGGTCAACGCCTGCTACCACTGCGAGACGCCCGAGTGCATGAGCGCCTGCAACGACGGCGCCATCCGCCGGCGCGTGGACGGGCTGATCGACTTCATCTGGGACAACTGCACCGGGTGCAAGGCCTGCGCCAAGGCCTGCCCGTTCGACGTAATCCGCATCGTCCGGTATCCGCTGGAGGACGAGGTCTTGCAGCGGCGCGAGCTGCCGTTCCGGAGCCTGTTCGAAACGCTGGAACGCGCGGTGAAGGGGCCGGAGTGCTCCTGGACCGACCGCCTCGACGGGTGGTGGAAGAGGCACCTGGCTCCGAGGGTCCCGGACTGCGAGCACGAGACGTCGGAATACAGCGAGAACGTCGTGAAGGGGCTCAAGGCCGTCCAGTGCGACCACTGCTACGGCCTGGGCTACCAGGCCTGCGTCTTCAACTGCCCGTGCGACGCCATCCACCGGCGGACACCGGAGGACGCGCTCGAGCTCAGCGAGAGGGTCGGGCGGTGAGCACGCCGGCGCGCTTCGAGCTGTATCTCCTGGTGCCGGGCAAGGAGAAGCCGGTTGAGGAGCGCCCGACCGTCGAGCGCGTGTTCAAACGAGACGTGCCTCCGACGCTCTTCACGCTCGTCGCCGACCACGAGGGCGACCGTGCCCTGATCGGAAGTTGCGTCCCGGGGCGGGATGGCTTCACGCTCGCCGACCCCAAGCTGGAAGCAACGCACGCGGCGTTCTCCTTCGACGGCGAGACGTTCCACGTCGAGCCGACCGGCGCCGCCAAGATCGAGGTCCGAGGAGCCGACGTCTCGGAACGAACGACCCTCCAGGCCGGCGACGACATGCAGTTGGGCTGGACCGTGTTCCGCGTCGAGGTTAGCGACGCCGCGAGCCCGCCCCTGCTCCAGATCTACGCGGAGCCGGTGAACATAGAATTCAACGTCCTCGGCGACGCCAACGCCGGGCACCGCGCCGCGGCCGGCGAAGTGCCGGACGTGCCCGGCGACCACGACCTGAAGATCGGCGCCGGCGGGCAATGCCAGCTCCGCTTGCGCGATCCCCTTCTGGCGCCGGAGCACGCGCGCATCGTCTGCTCGAACGGCCGTTTCGAGGTACGTGCGGCGGATACGGTGACGGGCACGTGGCTCAACGGAGCGCGTCTGCCGGCGGCGGAGGAAGGGAAGCCCGGCGCGCGCCTCGAGAACGACGACCGCCTGCTCGTGGGCTACTCCCTCCTCGGGGTCACGATCGAGAACGAGGGCGAGGACTGGGCGCGGCTTTCTCTGAAGCACAAGCGCAGGGCCTTCGCCCTCCAGCCGCAGCCGCGCGACGAAGAGGACTGGCCGCTGGGCGAGCTCAAGATGGGGCGGAGCAGCGCGCTCCGGCGCTTCAACCTCGTCGCGCTCGGTCTCGGGTTTCTCCTGCTCGTACTCTCCCTCGTGAGCCCCGGCTTCGACGAGAGGCTCGTCGACCCCGGCCCCCTCAACCGCCACCACGCCGCGCTGTTCGAGCGCGACCCGGCGACGCTGCCCGCCGTGACCCCGGCGCAGATCCGGTACCGGGACATGGTCGTCGCCGCCCAGGCGGCGGGCTGCGGCGCCTGCCACGAGGCCGGCGAGCGGCCGTCCATGGCGAGCTGCCGGGAATGCCACGCCGATCTGATGGCGAACCAGCACCCGCGCCGGGACGAGCCGCTGCTGGAGCTCGACGAAGCGCGCGTGGACCGGCCGTACGAGGCGGACGACTGTCTGCTCTGCCACGTCGACCACCGCGGCCCGGTGTCGGTGCGCGGGTCCTTCCGCCCGACCGTGGAGCAGACGCAGGAGAAGTGCACGTTCTGCCACGAGACCTGGCCGAACGACACGCCTCCCGAGCCGCGCGTCACCAAGGCGGAGCTCACCGAGGTTCGCTCCGTGTGGAGCGCCTACGACGCGTTCCCGCACCGCGAGCATCTCAACGTGGCCGCCGACCGGGGCGGAGCGATCGCCTGCGCGCTCTGCCACGTCCCCGCCCGCGGCAAGGCGCCGGCCGCGGTCGCGGCCGGCGTCGACGAGCGCTGGCGGCGCGACTTCGCGGCGGTGACCTACGAGACGTGCCTGGAGTGCCACTCCCCGCCGACCCGGGAGGTCGGGAGCGACTACGAGCCCTGGCACCGGGAGATGCCGGCGGACCTGCGCTTCGACCTGGCCTGGCACGGCACGGCGGACGTCGCGGCGGAGGACGACGGCCTGACCGACTGCCTGACCTGCCACGAGCGCGTCGAGGGCGTCGCCCGGCCGGCGCTTCCCTGGCGCTTCGACGCGGCGCGCCAAGTCTGGGCGGTCAGCGCGGAGCCGTGGGTCAAGGGCGACCTGGCGCTCGCGAAGCGCCGCAAGGTGGACGCCGTGAAGTTCGACGTGCAACGCCGCAGCCACAAGGCGGAGTTTCTTCTGAACCTGCCGGACGAAATGAGCTGCGGGAAGTGCCACCGCGACGGCCCGCCGCAACCGACTCGCGAGGACCGCACCTTCTGGCACGCGCTCCACATGCGTTCGATCACACCGGCGGACGCGAGCGCGGCACGCGAGCTTTCGCGCAAGTGCCTCGACTGCCACCGGCGTCTCGGCGACGACGGCGATTTGAGGGCGACGCTCGCGCGTCCGTTTTACGACGGTCCGCCCCGGGAGAAGTGCGGGGAGTGCCACCTCGAGGACGGCTTCGTCGGCGAGGCGAAGGTCGTCGCCCCCGAGGAAACCGCGTGGACGTTCTCCCCGGACTTCCCGCACCACCGGCACATGGACTGGAGCAAGCCGGAGCTCGTCGAGGGCTGCCTGAGCTGCCATTCCTTCGAGGCCGCGGAAGGGCGGGGATGGCCCTTCGAGCTCGTCGCCACGACCGACGCGGACGCCGCGAGCTGCGCGCGCTGTCACGTCGCTTCGGAAGACAGCCGCTGGGCCGGCGAGCCCCACGCCAACGTCGCCGGCGGCAACTGCTTCCCCTGCCACCGCCGCGAGGACGCCTCGCTCCACGGGCGGACGGTGCCGCGCGCCTGGCCGGCGCTGAACGGCTTCGACCACTACAGCGCGGGCCACCGTGAGAGCACGGAGGAGAGTTGCCTCTTCTGCCACGAAACGGCAGAGGCGAGCCTCGCGGAGGCCACGAGCATCGCGGCCGTCCCGATCCCCGACGAGAGCTTCGACGTCTGCCGGAAGTGCCACGTGGAGACGCGTTCGCGGTTCCACTGGCGGTAGCGCGGCCCCGGGCCGGCATCGCCCCCCTCCGCCCAAAAATCCGGTTGGACACCGACCCGCTTCCGGCAAGAATCCCCGGCCGATGCCCGTCCTGCCCCCGCTCCTCCCCCAGCCCAGCGAAGTCGCTCCGATCGGCTCCGGCACCACGCTGAAGGTGCCGGTCGGAGTCGCGGGTCAGGGCGAGCTGGCCGTGGCGCGGGTCGGGCGCGCGCTCGACCGGGCGGGGTTGGTCTGGTTCCGCACGGACCCGAAGAAGGCGCAGATCGTGCTCAACTACCAGCCCCACCGCGAGACGCAGGGGAAGCAGTGGTACGAGCTCGACGTCGACGGGAGCGGCGCGCGCATCGCCGCCTCGGATCAGGCCGGGCTCTTCTACGGCGCCTGCACGCTGGGGCAGCTCATCGACGGGGACACGTTGCCCGGCGTGGCGATCCGCGACCGGCCGTCGTTCGCCAAGCGCGGCGTGATGCTCGACGTGTCGCGCGGCCGCGTGCCGACGATGGAGACGCTGTACGGGCTCGTAGATCTCCTCTCGTCGCTCAAGCTCAACCAGCTCCAGCTCTACACCGAGCACACCTTCGCCTACAAGGGACACGAGGAGGTGTGGGAGGGAGCGGACCCGATGACGCCGGCAGAGGTCAAGGCGCTCGACGCGTACTGCCGCGACCGCTTCATCGAGCTCGTCCCGAACCAGCAGAGCTTCGGCCACATGCACCGCTGGCTGAAGCACGCGCGCTACACGCGGCTGGCCGAGTTGCGCGAGGGCCTCGAGCACCCCTTCTCGCTCGAGCGCGAGCCCTTCAGCCTCTGTCCCGGAGACGAAGACGTCCTCGCGTTCCTCGAGGGCCTCTACGACCAGCTCCTGCCCAACTTCACGAGCGGCGACTTCAACGTCGGCTGCGACGAGACGATCGATCTCGGCCAGGGACGCTCGACGTCCGCCTGCCGCGTCCGCGGGATCGGGCACGTGTACCTCGATCACCTGCTCGACATCCACAAGCGGGTCGCCGCACGCGGCAAGCGCATGCAGTTCTGGGCCGACATCATCGTCAAGCACCCCGATCTCGTCTCGCAGCTTCCGCAGGACTGCGTGGCGCTGCTTTGGGGCTACGAGGCCGGCCACGACTTCGAGCGCGAGACGCACCTCGTCGCCGAGTCCGGCGTTCCTTTTTTCGTGTGTCCCGGCACCAGCAGTTGGCAGTCGATCGGCGGCCGCGTCGACAACATGCTCACCAACGTGAAGAGCGCGGTGGAGCACGGCCTCGCCCGGGGCGCGGAAGGCGTGCTCGTCACCGACTGGGGCGACCGCGGCCACCTGCAGCCGCTCCCCGTGAGCTTCCCGGGATGGGCCGTCGCCGCCGACCTCTCGTGGAACGCGGAGTTCCCCGAGCGGCTGGACCGCGAGGCTCTCGCGGCGCTGCTCGACCGCTACCTCTTGCGCGACCGCACCGGCGGCTCCGGATCCGCGCTGCTCGATCTGGGAAGCGTCGACGCCGAGGGCGACGGGCGCGTGGCGAACGGCACCGTGCCGTTCTTCCTCCTCATGCGCGACCAGCGGGCCACGCCGCCGGACGACGCGGCGCGCAAGCGCATGCTGGAGCAGCTCGATCGGGCGGAGGACGGCATCGAGGCCGGCGGGCTCAAGACCGCCGCGGGCCTGCTCCTCAAGGAAGAGATCAAGTGGGCCTGCGACGTCCTGCGCTACGCGATCCGTCCGAAGGGCCGCAACTTCGAGTCGCTGCTCAGCGAGCACCGCCGGCTCTGGCGCGCGCGCTCGCGGCCCGGCGGACTGGACGAGTCCTGCCAGTGGTTGGAGCGCGCGCGCGGCCTGATCGAGCCGGGCATGGACCGGCTGCCGGAAGCCTAGCGGGGCCGCAACGCGTCCGCCGCCGACCAAAGCGCGGCGCCCAGAAGGACGACGTCCTTCAGGAGGAACTGGCCGGGCACGATCGAGAGCGCCGGAAACCCTCCGAGGCTCGCTTCCCAGCCGGGCGTGCTCAAGAGGAAGCTCAACGTCCCGAGGAAGAGCGCCGCGGCCAGGAGTCCGCCGGCGACCGCGACCCGGGGCGCGAACCGCCGGGCCGCGATCATCAACGCGATCGCGATCTCGGCGGCACCGAGAAGCGAGGAGAACGTACGCGGGTCGAGAACCGCGTAGACCCAGCCGACGTACGGGCTGTTCGCGACGAAGGGCTGGATGCCTTCGGCCTCGTAGGCGGTGAACTTCATCGCGCCGAAGCAGAGGATGACGAACGCGAGGCCGTAGCGCAGGAGGACGCGGGCGGCGATGGACACGTGCTCGATCACGTCGGCTGCGTCCTCCGCGCGAGCGGCGGCGCCGAAGGTGGGATCGTAGATGGTCATGGCTTCGCTCCCTTGTGTTCTTTGGCTAGAGCGAGACGGCGGCGAGGCTGACGGAGGCTGTCCCAAGGACCGTCGTGATACTCCGGTCCGTTTCCGCTGGTGGCGGGCGCCCCGCGGCGCCTGCAACGCTCCTTCGATGCCGAGCGCGGCGATCGGTTTCGCGGATTCGCGCTTCGCCGTGAGCACCGGTACCCTCTCTTCATGGGTAGGCCCGCCAGCCCGACGGCGCACGAGGCGGCGCTCGTCGAGCGTCTCCGCGCCGGCGATCGAGCCGCCTTCGAAGGGCTGATCCGCGCGTACGGCGGAAAGCTGCTGGCGGTCGCGCGGCGGATCCTCCGCGACGACGACGAGGCGGAGGACGCGGTGCAGGACGCGTTTCTGTCGGCCTTTCGCTCCCTCGACGGTTTCCGCGGGCAGTCGGAGCTCGGCACCTGGCTGCACCGGATCGCCATCAACGCCGCCCTGATGAAGCTGCGCGCGCGCAACCGGCGGCCGGAGGCGGAGATCGACGACCTCTTGCCACAATTCATGGAGCGCGGGCACCACGCCGTCTCGCCCGCGCGTTGGGCGGACCCGCCGGAGGACGACCTTGCCCGCGCGGAGATCTGCCGGGCCGTCCGCGCGAAGATCGACGAGCTCCCGGAGAATTACCGTATCCCTCTGATCCTCCGAGACATCGAAGGGCTGACCACGGCCGAAGTGGCCGAACAGTTGGGTACCACGATCAACGCAGCGAAGATTCGCGTCCACCGCGCTCGCCAGGCGCTGCGCACGCTGCTGAACCCCAGACTCGCGGAGGATGCGCCGTGAACTGCGCAGAGTTCAAGACCGGCTGCAAGGAGTACCTGGAGGAACTGTTCTCCCCCGAGGAGCGCCGGCCTTACGACGCCCACGTCGCCGAGTGCCCGGACTGCCGCTCGATCGTGGAGAAGAGCGCCCGGATGAGCTGCCGCGAGCTCGCGGAGTTCCTCGACGACTACCTGGACGGCGCGCTCGACGCGGACCTGCGCGCGACCTTCGACGAACACGTGGGGATCTGCCCGGACTGCGAAGAGTACCTGCGATCCTACGAGCTGACGCGCAGTCTCTCCGCCGAGTCCGCGGCGCACGATACGCCCCCCGAGGACGTGCCGGAGCCGCTCATCGAGGCCATCCTGAAGGCCCGGGAGAGCCCCTAAGGGGCCGCGCCACGCCGCTTCCGGGCCTCTTCCCGGAGAGTCCGCGAAGGGGTCCGCCCTAGGTGCACCGAGCCCCCATGCAACCCCGCTGGACCAGCTCCGACGACGAGCTCCTGCTCAAGGAACGCATCCGCCGCGGAGACCTTCTTCGAGCGGCACCTCGACTCGCTCTACGAGCTCGTCCACTACCGCGTCGGGGGCGACCGCGGGGCGGCGGAGGGCATGAACCGGCTGCCCGAGGCCTAGCCCGGATCCAAACCGAGCTCCTCGCGCGCCTGGACGGCCGCGGCGAAGCCTTGTTCGGCGAGCGGACGGACGAACGCCTCCTCCATGCTCTCCACGTCGGAGAAAAGCTGCAGGGCCTCATCGCCGTACCGCGCGATGTTGCTCGCCGACGCGTCCGGGCCGCGGTCGACGAGCCGCAGCAGCATCCGCGCGGCGTGGGTCACGAAGCCTTGCTGGGACGTCCGATCCGGCAGCGCGGCGGCTCGCGTGGCGACGGCCGTGAACGCCGCCACGGCCCGGCCGAGGGTCTGGCTGAGGTGCAACATGCCGTAGTCGCCCGCCACGTCGCCGAGCTCGTTGTAGGTTTCCCGGAGCGACTCCCGGTCGGCCGCGGAGAGCGCCTCCAACGCCTCTCTGTGTGCGTCGTCGGCTTCCCGCTGCCACCAGCTCGTGAGCTCCGCTTCCGTGGCGAACGACATGGGTTTCTTCCTAGGGCAGGTACTTCTGCACCAGCCGGTTGGCCAGCGCGTCGACGCCGTCGGTCAGGTCCTTGAGGTTGATGCCGAAGCCGAGGTCCAGCTCCTGGCCGAGGAACACGATCCGTGCCCGGACGTTGACGTAGAGGTCGACGTTGCTCTCCGACTGGCCGTCGGTCGCGACGCCGAACTCGGACTCGAACATTGCATAGCGGACGTCGAAGAACTCCCCGAGAGCCATGTCGGTCATGAACGTGACGACGTTGGCCAGGCCGCCGATGGTCGTCTTCGTCACCTCCAGGGCGCCGATGGCCGTGTAGTAGAGCGCCAGCGGCACGGCCACCCGCGGGTCGGCGTCGATCGGGATGACCGCGACCAGCCCCTGGAGACCGCGGAGGGCCAGCTTCACCAGCTCGAGCGCCGCGGTGGCGACGCCGTAGGCGATGTAGAGCCCCGCCAGCTTCGGCCCGATCCAGACCCAATCGCGGGCCTTGCTCGGCTTCCACGGCCAGTCGGCGCTCGGCAGGCTCTCCCAGTAGCGCTTCGTGCTCTCGATCTCGTTCAGGATGCCGTCGATCTTGCGCTGCGCGGCGTCGACCCGCCGCTCCGCGGCGCGCAGGGTGCGGATCGCCGCCATGCGCTCGGCTCGGACCTGCCGGCGCATCTTCTCGACGACGTCGTAGAGCTTCTCCACCTCCGCCTGGGCCTCGTCGATCGCGGCGATCGCTCCGGAGGCGAGGCCCTCGATGGCGTCGCGGACCTTCTTCCGCAGCTCGGCGAAGAAGTCGTTGTGCAGCTCCGCCTTGATGTACAGCGAGGTCATCCCGTTGTTCGCGCCCATGGAGGGCAGCGACGCGCGGATGGTCAGGGAAGCGCGGAAGAGGTCGAAGATCGTCCCTTCCAACGCGAACGTGATCCCCGCGTCGGACACGCTCACGATCAAGCTCTGGCTGAAGCCGAAGAGGCTGATCGACGCCGCCAGGTAGAGCTGCGGCGCCTCGTAGGGCACGAGCTTGACGTAGAGGATCGGCCCGGTACCCAGTGGAACCTTGACCGCCGCGGGTGGCGCCTTCACGTCCAGCGTGCTGCCGGCCGGCTTGCCGATCTTGAGCACGTTGGCGACGTTGATCTCGTCGATGGAGCCAAGAGCCACGAGCCCGTCCGAATAATCGACGCGCAGGTAGCCCAGGGCCGTCCACCCCCAGAGATCGAGGTTGGCCAGGACGGTGATCCCCTCGTCGTTGTAGGCGAAGACCCCGACCTTGAAGCCGCCGGGCGGGATCGCGCTGATCTTCAGGTCGCGGAGCGTGACGCCGCCGACCGTGTCCGCGAGAGCCTTGGGCACGGTGTTGTCCGGGCCGGTCAGCGTGTCGACGATCTCGATCAGGTTGAGCTCCTTCCCGTCGGCGACGAAGCCGCACTGCGAGGGCGTGACCGTGTCCACGAAGATGGCCGCGTGCATGTAGGCGCGGCCGATCTCCAGCTTCGCCGCGAGCCCGAGGCTGCTGACCCACGGAGCACGCGGCGTCACCCCCACCTCCGCCACCACGTCGGAGAGCACGACGCCCTCGAAGTCGAAGGGGTTCTCCCACCGGCCGATCATCGCCAGCATGCCCTCGGCCTCGACGCCACCCGTCGCCACCTCGAACCCGAAGGTCCCGGTCAGTCGGATGACGTCGTCGCCCGCCTCGATGCTCGCGTCGGCCGCGAGGCCGATGAACGTGCGGAAGGGCTTGTATTCCAGCTCCATCCGGAGGGCGGTCTTGAGCAGCGACACCGCTCCCCAGTCCTTTTCCACCCCGAGGCCGATGTCGATCTGGAAGGCGTCGTTGCTGGCGACGAGCTGAACCGTCAGCTCCTTCACGCCGAAGACGCTCTGGATGAACTTGACGGCGTCGTTGCCGCGAGTCGGATCGAGCTGGATGCGCGTGCTGGCCTTGACCTGAACGGTGGCGCTCGACGCCGTTTCCTTGGCGACCTCGATCGCGAAGTCCATCTTCCACGTGGTCACCCCGAAGAAGCTCTTGAGCCACGCGATCGGCGCGAAGCTGGAGCTCGTCAGGTCCTGGCTCGCCGTGAGCAGGGTGCGAAACTCCTCCTTGGCGGGAGCGGAGCCCATCTTCCGCCGGCTGGCGGCGACGGTGAGCGTGACCTTGTCGAGCCCGAACGCCGTGTGCGCGAAACTGAGGAGGGGGTTTTTGGACTTGGACAACTGCGCCGCCGCAGCCGCCTCCCAGTTGAGGCTCAGGTTCTGGGCGGTCGGCTTCCCGTTCGAGGCGGACCAGCGCGACGTCGTGGCGGTGAGATGGAAGCTCGTGAGCGCTCCGCCGACGAGTTTGTTCGCGAACCCGAGCGCGTCGTTCTTCGACGGATCGACGGCGGCCTCGAACTTGACGAAGTAAGGCTGCGAACCTGCCTTGCCGGGAACCCCCATGCTGACGACGCAGAAGACCTTGGTGACGCCGAAGGTGTCGTGCAGGTGCTTGAGGGGTCCTTTGGTCTTGTCCAGGCCCTTGACCGTCCCGAAGAAGTTCAGACCCGGGAAGGCGTACGTCTCCTCCGCCGGCTCTTTCCAACCCGGGTCGTTCGACGGCGGCAGGATCGGGACGTCGTTGCTGACGACGGCCCAGCCCAACTTGGTCTTGCTGACCAGATAGCGGCGGGCCAGGTCGCGGCTCTCCAGCTCCAACTCGAGCTCGTACCACTCCTCCTTCGAAAAGGTCAGTTGACCTGCCTTGCCCTTGCGGAGGCGGTCTGACACCCAGTGAACCGAACCGTCGTCGCCCTTGCCGTCGGTGGCGTCCGCGACGGTGGCGGCGAGCTTCTTCAGCAGCGTGTCCTCCGTTGCCGTCAACTTGTCGTTGGTGAGAGCGAGTCCCTGAAGCACGGGAATCTCTTTGACCAGCGGAATGTCCCGAGCGTTCAGCAGGCGACCGGCCCGATTGAGCTCGTCACAAACGAACACGAGGACCTTGTAGTTCCACAACTTGTCCTTCGCCGAGCGGACGTACTCCTGGATCACTCTCGTCCCGTCGGAGCGCTTGCCTTCGAAGCGCACGCCGTCCGGAGGGGGGACGGAGCCGCTGACGTCGACGTCGAAGAGCAGCCGGCACTCGAGCTTGGGGAGCTGAAGACTGTTCTCCCCCAGGAAGTCGAGGATCAGCGGAGCGGCGTGGAAGTCGCCCGCGATGGTGCTCGCCTTGGACGACAGGCCCCTGTTCTTGAAGACGGCGCCCGCGAGCTTGTAGATCGCTCCCGCCTTGTCCGCGATCGCGCCGAGCGCTTTGGCCGACGTCTGGTAGGCGTTCTTGCCGACCTGCTGGGGCGGGACCGGGGTCTGCGGGTAGAACGTCGGCACGTCCGGCAGGGGCTCGGGCACGGCTCTCGGCGCCCGCATTCCCGACGACCGGCCTTGGGCGTGGAGCGGATTCTGGTACACGCGCGGCGCCGGGGTCGGAGGTCCGGGAAGGACCAGCTCGGTCTCGACGTCCGGCAGGTTCTCGAGCGGGCCCAGGAGCTTGCGCGTGTGCGGCGAGGAGGCCGGGTGGAGCGACTTGACGGCGCGGCGCTCGTCGAGGACCTGTTTCTGCTGCGTCTCCGTCGGGACGCTCAGCTCTTCGAGCGAGCCGTCGAACGGCACCCAAGACCACCAGCCATCGACGGTCCCGTCGTTGCCGAAGGGCTTGAGCTCCTTCGTGGCCGGATCGCGGTAAAGGGCTCGGTCCTTGACCGTCGTGCCGGAGGGTTGGCGGCTCAGCGGCCAGTATCCGATCAAGCCGCTCTCTTGACCCGTCAAGGGCTTGGAGCGGTTCTGCGCGAACTCCTCGGCGGTGAGCACCTTGTTCCAGAGTCGGACCTCGGCGACGTTGCCGCGCATACCCCGGCCGCTCCGCATGCCGACCTGGATCGGGTCGGAGAGCGAGGGGCGGGGCTTACGCTTCTTCTTCTCCGTGCATCGATACAGGACGAGGTCCTGGACCCGGTGGACCACCGGCATCTCCTTCGGATCCCCGGGCGGCTTGGGTTGGTGGTACTTGGCCTTGCTCCCCTTCCAAGTCCCCTCGTACTCGTCGGAGCCGACCAGCATGACCGTCGACTGGCCGTCGTACGTCCAGGCCACGTGGAGCCAGCGGGAGAGCATCTGGTCCTTGGGAACGCCGGCGAAGGTCGCGGACGCGTTGTGCGCGTCGTTCGAAACACCCGGGCCCGCGAGCGACAACGCGAGGTACTTGCCGCTCGCATCGGGCTGGATCAAGAACCCCCAGTCGCCCACCGAGAACACCGGGTTGGTCTCGACGGGGTCGGTCGCATCGAGCTTCACCAGCGCCTCGAACGTGAACGAGCCGAGGTCGACCTTCAAGCTCGCCGGGAACTTCAGAGTGCCGAGGTTGAGGAATCCGCTTGGATGAGTGAACGCGGGCGGGTTCAGGCTCAGACACTTGGTAGCGATCTGCTGGCGCGGCTCGTGGCGATGGTAGAGCCCGTCGTAGGCGTCGTCGCCGTGCTCGTCGGCGACCTTGCTCTTCGCGTCCGCGGGGTCCGGGGGCAGGGTGCCGAGGTTCCAGGCGGCGATGACTCCCGGTCCCTTCGGGTCGGTTCGGGTCTGCATCGCGGTCTGCACGTCCGCCTGGGTCATGTGCTGCTCCCAGGCCATCACCCTCACCTCTTCGATCATCCCGTAGAAGAAGTGGCGCTTGATCGGGAGGTAGGTGTCCGCGGCGTCGAGCGCGAGCCGGTCGTTCCACGCGCCGATGACCACCGGGGCGGTGTCCGCCGCCGTCTCCACGGGGGCTACGCTGGAGTGGACGAGGAGTCCGTTGACGAAGAGCGACACCTTCGGGAAGTCCCGGACCACGGGCGTCGTGGACGGGTGCGTCACCTGTTGCGACTTGCCGACGAGCCTCTCGTAGCGTTGCTCCGCTGCGGCCTCGAGTGTCTTGCTATCCGAGAGCGCCTTCTTCAGCAGGCTCGCATCGTCGGCGACGCTCGCTGCGGTCACGCGCCCGGTCTTCTCCGGCAACAGTTTCGGGCTGCCTGAGTCCAGTTGCACCTCGAGCACGTGAGCCATCTGCTTCTTGACCACGACGGCGACGTGGTTCCAGTCCGGCTCGAGCTGACCGCCGACCAGCGAGAAACTGCTCCCTTCCTTGGAGTAATCGAAACGCAGGCGGTCCTTCTCGAGCGAGAGCCCCCACTGGCAGGTCGCGAGATCGGTGGCCTTCGTCACGATCCCCTGCAGGCCTTCGAAGCGATCCGGCCGGATCCAGGCGGTGATCCAGAAGTCGGTGACCGTCCTGGTGTTCAGATCGTCCCCGGAGGCGGCGCCGGCGACTTCTACGTACTCCGCTGCTCCATCGAGGTGATAGCCGGAGAGGGGGATCGGCGTGTGGATCCATGCCGGTAGCGCTCCCGACGCGTTGAACAGCCTGCCGTCGCGCTTGTGGGCGGTGTGATCCCTGGCGCAGATGCCCGTGTTGTCGTCGAGGGGCCAGTAGGCTTCCAGGTAGGAAGCGGCCGGGTTGATGCGGCTGTAGAGGTTGGCCCGGATGTCCCGCTGGGACCGGTCGGTGCTCCAGAAACGCACCTCGTCCATCCGACACTTCGGCGTCACGAGTTGTTGGCCCAAGTAGACTTCGGCCAGGCCTTCCGCGGCCGTCATGGACTTCGGCCGCTTCCAGGCCTTCCAGGCTCGGGCGACGCCGTTCCTGTACACCCGGAAGCGGCCGCCGTCGCGGACGACGGCGACGTGCGTCCAGGCGGACGACGTCACGACGTTCGCGAAGACCCCGGCGACCTCCTGTGAACCGGTACCGGAGGAGCAGTACAACGCGCCGTCCGAACCCACGCACAGGCAGACGTCGAAGTTCCCGCCGAACGACGCGATCGGAGCCCACTTCCCCCGGGCCGGCGTGTCCAACGACAACCAGAGCTCGAACGTCCAAGACCCCTTGAGCGGCAGGGCGTTCGGGAAGTCGAAGTCGACGCGCTGCCCCTGCCCGTCGAAGGACAGCCCGGCGTCCATCCGCTGTCCCCGCGCCGCGGCGGTCCGCCACTTGGCGCCTTCGAACAACATGCCATGGTGCCCCTGGGGACCGCTGTCGAAGGCGATGGTGCCGGCGCCCTCGTCGAACGCCCACAGTCCGACCAGCTTGGAGTGCTCTGGCGCGATGAGCCGGCGCATGTAGCCCCGTAGCTGCTTCTGCGTTCGGGCGGTCTTCCAGATACGCACCTGATCGACCCGGCCGTAGAACGAGCCGATCGTGGCGGAATCGAAGACGTGCTCGGTCAGGTACCGCGCGGGTTCGGCCAGATCGTGCGGTGCGTTGTCGGCGAGGTTCCCATCGATGTAGACGGAGACCCTCCCGTCGCGCGCGACGGTCAAGGCCACGTGCGTCCAGACGCCCGCCGCGAACGTCCTCCCGGTGACGGGAATCCCGACGAAGGTCAAGTCGAGGGTGCCCTTGCGCTTGTCCTTCAGCTCGTACTCGAACGACAGCTCGTCGTCGAGGTGGACGACCGGGCGCCGCGTGCCCACGCTGTCCTTGGAGATGTCGACGTTGACCCAGGCCTCGATCGTCAGGCCCCGGGAGAAGTCCATCCGGGTGCCCATGGCCAGCTCGACCCGCGGCTCCGTAGCGCGGGTGGAAAACGCCACGCCCCCGAAGAGGAGCAGGCTCGACTTGGCCCAATTGGGACGTCCCTCCTCGGCCACGCGAATCGGGCTGAGGTTGTTCCGAAAGCGGAAGTCAAATCGGCGGGACGTTCCCTGCGACTTGCCCCTCCATTCGTTGACGTACAGTTGCAGCCGCCCGACCTTCGCCTCGAAGTCGGCCTTCTCGCCCACCACGGCCACGTGCACCCACTTGCGCGTCTCGTGGGCCGCCAGGGGGGTCAATGCCTGACTCTCGATCTCCGTCCACGCCGTGCCCGGCGCCTGCTCTTCGGCGTTGAAGGCGAAGCCCAGGTAGATCTTGCCTCCGCGCGCGAAGGCCTTCAGCACCCAGGAGCGGTCCTTGTAGACGAGGTAGAGCTCCTTGACGCCGAGCTGAGGGTTGCGGCTCGGGCTGAGATTGAGGCTCGCGACGTCGACCTGCGCCTCGATGGTGAACGTCGTTCCAAGCTCCAGCTCGGCGGTCTCGGCGAAGTTGGGAAGCTCAGCGTCGGGATCCAGGTCCCAGTTGACGACCAGCCCGTCCGTTCGCGACGAGAGCGATCGCCACTTCGTCCCTTTGAGGTCGCTTTCGCCGAGCGCCTTGCGCCAGACGCGGACACGCTTGATCGCGTTGAGCCCCCCGAAGTAGCCGTGGTTTTGGTTGTCGGCCTTGCCGGTTCGCGAGGCGTCGTACACGTCCGGCTTGGTCCGGTCGGTGGGGTCCAGCCGCCTGCCCTCGTCGAAGCGCCAGTATCCCCTGAGGCCGCCCTCGGTGCCCCGCAGCTCCTGGTTCCAGGCGCCCAGGATCTGCGTCGCCGTTCGCGCCGTGTTCCACACGCGGACGGAGTCGATCCGCCCGTCGAAGTGGAAGTGCCGCTCGAACCCGTAGAACAGAAGGCTGTTGTCCGGCTCGCAGGCGCCGATCTTCAAAGGCGCGGTCGAGACCCGCTTGAGCGCCCCCGAAAGGGTAGCCGGCATCAAGTCCAGCCCGGTGTTCGACACGGGCCGGGGAGAGTCGCACGGGTACAGTTGGAGCGAACTCGTGCTGAACCCGGTCGGGTCGTGCGGTGGGGACTGATACACGCACTTCCCCACCAGGGCATGGGATCGGAGCCTGTCCTCGTCCACCTTCTCGAGGAACATGAACTCCTGGATCTGCTCCGCCGTCAGAGCCACCTCCCAGACGCGCAACCGATCGAGGTCCCCGCCCGAGTCGCTGAAGCTGATGGGCATCTTTGGGCCGTCGTAGCGACCTTCGCCCTTCCCGAGCTGTTCGGGTCCGATCTCATTGACGGCGAAGTAATCGCCGCCGACGATGGTCTCTTTGTTGAGCCAGACCCAACAAACCGGCAGGCCGTCGAGGTAGATGCTGCGATGGTAGTCATCGCCCCGCTGCTCGCACACGCACGCCCAGTGGTGCCAGCGCGTGTCCATGTTGGGGAACGCACCGACGTCGTCAGAATAGAAGGCAAAGTAGAAGCCGTTCTCGTAATAAGACCCCCACGGCGTGTTGGCCTTCGGATGCTTCCCCGCGCTCTTAGGCCGGAAGCCGATGTGGAGGTACTTGTCCTTCCTTCTCCTCTTGACGTCGCCCTGGTGCAGGATCTCCCAGGCCTTGTCGGAGGCGGAACGCCGCGCCCAGAACTCGATGGTGAACGAGGTCGCGCTGAGCTTAGGATCAACGTTCGTGGAACCCGGGGCGACACCCTTCGGGCAGAGCGTCGGGAACGACCACGGACCGGAGTCGCGGAAGTCCCGGTCGAGCTTCCAATAGCCGAGCAATCCCTGAGCGCGGGTGTAGCCCTGGGTGCGCGTTTGGGTCTCAATTTCCACGTCGCTCAAAGCACGGTCCCAGAGGCGGACTTCGGCCAGCTTGCCCTTGAATCCTCCCCCCTTGAACGTCGTCCTCTGAGGTAAGACCGGCGCGAAGTACAAGTTGGTAAGCGTCAGCGTAACCGCCTTCGTGCTTGCCGTTCGCCGATCGAGGTTTGCGACGTCGAGAGTGCTCGCCGTTCGCGGTTCGAGGTAGGAGACGTCGAGGGTAACCTCGGACGTCGCTGAACCCTCGCTCCGGGCGAATGTGACCGTGGCCTTGTACCAAGTATCGATCTGGACCGACTTCTTCGTCGTTAGTGTGCTTTCCTGGAGGCGGCTTCTTTCGTCCCAGCCGTTGATGTCGACTCGGAGCTTCCCTTTCTTGGTCACACGCAAGTGAAACGCTGAGACACTGGGGTCGTACTTCCAGGGGCGTCGGTCGTAGTAGAAGCTGGAGTTCTGAGACCCGTCCTCGGCACCCTGGTTGTAGCCCTGTAGCAGAACGTCGCCGGCCTGAAGATCGCTCCCGTCGCGCTTCGTACGGAGCGACGAAGACCACACGTTCGCCGTCGCCAGGATCGACTGATCCTCCGAGCCCAGCTTGGGGCAGTTGAACCACAACTCGACGGTCAACGCGGTGAGGTCGTGGCGAGTCGAGATGTCGGCGATGATGGGGCCGTCCGACACGTCGCACGCCTCGATCGATTGTGGCCCCGGCGCAGCCAGGTGGCTCGTCCCGGCATGATCCTTCAACGGCTTTCCGACCGCGTCGTCGTCCATCGGGTAGTAGGCGATCAGGCCGGCCCAGTGGTCGGGCAACTGGCGCTTGTAGTAGGTGCGCACGTCGCTCTCCGCGCGGGCGTCCTTCCAGATCCGCAGCTCACACATCTCGCCCTGGAAGTCGTCGCGGGCCGCGCCCGCGCCGCCGCCGACGCGGAAGTGGTTCCCGGCGGGACGCGCGGGGATCGAGATGCTGGACGAGGGCGCATGCTCTCCATCGATGTAGATCTCCGGCTTGCCGGCGGTGACGACGACGGCGACGTGACACCACTTACCCGCCTCCCAGTAACCCCATCCGCCGGGGTCCGCCTCCGCCTGGAGCAGACCGACGGCCTCGCCGCGCGAGACCTTGTCGCCGTCTTTCTTCAGCTTCTGCCGGAGGATCCCGCTGGAGGGAGCGGGTACGTCGAGGACCCCCTCGGTCGTATGAAACTCCGCCACCCCCTCGCCAAATCGCACCGCGTCGCGGACGTTCTTGTCCCACATCACCGTGCCCGTGCGTTTGCTACCGGCCCTGGGGATCTTGATCTCGCTCTCGATCGCGATGCGCGCCAGCGTCTTGTCCGCTGTGAATTCGCTGCTCTGCGCCACTGGTGATTTCAGGATCCCCGCTACGGGCGCTTGAAGATCCACGGTTTCGTTCTCGTCGGTGTGGACCTGTACGAGCTTCTCGCCGAGCGCGACGCGATCGCCCTCCGCCTTGTACCACTTCTGGACCGTACCGCCCGCGATGCCCGAGCCGAGCTTGGACGTCTGGAGCTCGTACGCGAACTCGTAGGACTTGTTGTCGACCGCGACGGACTGCGTAGTCCTTCCGTTCTTGTAGGTGAAGTAGATCGCGGTGTCGGTGTGTCCGAGCTCCCAGCCGGGCGCGCCCTTCTTGTCGTAGACGAGCAAGGGAACGGCGTCCTTCGGTGCGTCCTTGTCCAGGAAGATGCGCGTCCAGACCTCCACGGTGAAGTTCTTCGGGTCGGGGAGCGTGAAGTTCTTCGCGCCCGAGACCTCGAAGTGCGCGCCGTTCCCGTAGAAGTGGACGGCCGGGGTCTGGCTCGAGAAGTCGAGGCTCTGGGACAGCGTCGTCGTGACCGGCTTGCCGTCGACGTAGCACTGGATGGCGGGCTTGTTGGCGTTCGTGTCGTACTGCGTGGCGTCGAAGCTGGCCGCCACGTGGTACCAGCGCCGGGCCTTGATCTCGACGTCGCCCTGTCCGTAGAGGAAGGTGTTCCCGAGCATCAGTCCCGCCTGGAGCCGGTTGTTCTCGCCAACCCGCAGCGAGTAACCGACGGCGTCCTTCGCGCCGGCCGCCTTCTCGAGGACCGGGTGCTCGACGTCCTCGGCGTTGCGGTAGATCCAGGCCTCGAGCGTCCACTTCCTGCTGAACTGAAGCGAGCGGCTGTCCTTGACGACGACCACGTCGTTCACGCCGTCGAAGTCGAGGGCGTACTGGCGGTGCTCCCGTTCGAGCTTGCGCGAGCCGTCGACGTCGGCGAGCGGAGAAATGTCCTCCAGGTGTAGATGACGCCGGTCGGCCTGGATCACGACTTCCTTGGCGGCGTCCGCCTTGACCGCCGTGAGAAGGGCCCCCGTCGAACGGTCGCGGACGTGCCAGAGCGCGTCCTTCGGCGAACCCTGCTCGTAGGAGTCCCGCGGGTCGAGGATGCTATGGAGTCGCTCGTCCTCGGTCTGGATCAGTCCGATGACCGTGCCAACGGCAACCGTGTCAAGCCTGCCGACGAGCTGCTTCGTCAACTTGCCCGCTACGGGCGCCTTGACTCCGATGGGCTTCGACGGGACCGGGTACGCACGGAAGAGGACGTCATCCCTTGCGACGGATTCCCCTTCCCCGGCAAGCCACAGTGATTCCTCGTCTTGTCCCCGTGCTTCCGCGTAGCCGCCGAGGTCGAGCACGCGGACCTCGTGCTCCGGCAGCCAGAAGATGTCGACGGGGTTGTAGTGCTTGTTGACGAACGTCAAAACCACGACATCGTCGACGCCCTGCGCTGCATACGTGGACATGGAACTCCTCCTTGCCTCCCGGTGAGGGCTCGTGACCTTCTGTCCCGAGCCCGGCCGCAACCGCGGCGCCGACGCACCGACCGGGCAGGGTCGGGGCGGGCACGACGGGGGTGCGAACGACGGCGAAGATCAAGCGCGAGCAAACTCCCTCGGTGGCCACCGTACTCCAAGTCCGCGCGGCGTGGCCGAGCTTGCGCTCGATTTCGGACGGCGGACGACTTGCGCAACGGCGGCCGATCGCGCACGATCGGGCGTCGAGGAGCGGTTCCGGGCGACACCGATCCGCGGAACGGATTTTTTGGCGAGAATGGGCGAAGGGGCCCGGCCCCCCGCGGCACCAAGCCCCCATGCAACCCCGCTGGACCAGCTCCGACGACGAGCTCCTGCTCAAGGAACGCATCCTCGGCGGCGACCGCGCCGCCGCGGAGACCTTCTTCGAGCGGCACCTCGACTCGCTCTACGAGTTCGTCCACTACCGGGTCGGGGGCGACCGCGGGGCGGCGGAGGACGTGGTCCAGGACACGATGCTCGTCGCGATCCAGGGGCTCGCGGGCTTCGACGGCCGCTCGACCCTCCACACCTGGCTCTGCGGGATCGCCAAGAACAAGATCCGGGCGCTCCGGCGCAAGCGGCGGCCGAAGCTGATGGAGGACGTCCTCGCCGAGGCGGACGCCGAGATCCACTCCATCCTCGCCGCGGTCGACTCGGAGCCGCTCCCCGACTGGGTGCTCGAGCGCGAGGAGACCCAGGAGATCGTCGGGGCGACGTTGTCGTCCCTGCCGCCGGACTACCGCGCGGCGCTGGTCGACAAGTACGTCGAGGGCCTGTCCGTCGCCGACATCGCGAAGAAGAGCGGCCGCGGCGAGAAGGCCGCCGAGTCGATGCTGCACCGCGCGCGGCTCTCGTTCGCGCGCGTCTTCCAGCTCCTCTCGAAGCGCCGGGAGGGCTTCGAATGAGCCCGAACGGCAAGGTCCTCGACCGCAACCTCTCTTTGCTGCTCAAGCGGGCCTACGTGCCCGCTTTGCCGCGTCCGGCCTTCCGCGCCGAGCTCCTGGCGACGTGCCTGGGGGAAGTCTCCCGCGCGCGCGGGCCGCGGCCGGTGCCGCGCTTTCTCGCGCCGCTCGCCGCGGCGGCGGCGGTGCTGCTCCTCATTTGGGCGGGCTTCGCCCTCTTCGGTCCGAGCGCGACGAAGGAAGAGCCCCTCACGGCGGCGACGTTGCTCCAGCGCGGCGAGGTCGCGCTGCGCTTCGACGGCGAGCCGACCTGGCGCGCCGCGACGGCGGAGGAGCTCACCGGCGGCGTCCCGCTCGAAGCGGGCGTGCTCGAAGCCGCGACGCCCGCCGCGGCCGCCGTGCGCGTCGACGCGGAGGCCGCGGCCGTCGAGCTTCAGCACGCGAGCCGCGCGCGCGTCGGGCCGCGCGCATCCGAGAACGAGATGGCGGTCCGCCTGATCCGCGGCGGCGTGCGCGTCGCCGTCTCCGCGACGAGCCCGCGGTGGTGGCTCGAGAGCGACGAAGGCGAGCTCCGGCTCGACGTCGGGACCGTGGTCGCTTCGCTCGAAGCGGGAACGCTGCGCGTGCGCGTCGTCGACGGCCAAGCCTGGCGCCTCGACGCGGAAGGCGAGGTCCTGCTCGCCGCCGGCGCCGAGTTGGTCCTGCGCGACGGCCGCGTGATCGAGGAGCCGGGCGCGATCGTCGCGGGCGGCGCGGACACCGAGCGCCGTCCGGTCGAGTCGGGGGAGCCCGCCGCCGAGACCGCGGAGCCCGAGGTCCCCGCGCCCGCGCCGGTCCGCGGCGCCGCGGTGCGCGGGCGGGTGACGGACGCCGAAACCGGCGAGCCGCTCGAGAGCTTCCGGGTCTTCCTCCTGCTCGACCGCGAGGTGCCCGAGGTGGACGAGCCGGACGTGCGCGCCTTCGAGGCCGAGGACGGCGCGTTCCTGTGGGACGGCCTCAGGCCCGACGACTACCACGTCTACGTCTCCGCGAAGGGCCGCGCGCAGTTCCACGCCGGGCGGCACACGCTGGTCGAAGGCGTGCCGCTCGAGGTCGACGCGCGCATGGTCGCGGGCGGCACCGTGCGCGGCTGGGTGCTCGAGGCCGCGAACGAGGCGCCGATCCCCGACGCGTCGGTCGTGGCGGAGACCGAGGCGCCCTCCAAGGTGCTGCCGCTGCACCCGCCCGCCGCCGGGGGAATCGAGTGGCTCGTCCACGCGACCGACGCCGGCCCGGACGGCGCCTTCACGCTCCCCCACCTGAACGCCGGCGAGCAGATCGTGCGCGTCTCCGCGCCGGGCTTCGCCCCGGCGTGGGTGGCCGTCGACGTCGCTTCCGACGCGACGCGCGACGACCTGATCGTCCGGCTAAAGCCGCAGAGCGGCGTGCGCGGGCGCGTGACCGGCGAGGACGGCGCGCCCAAGCAGGGCGCGGTCATCCTGGCCGCCGTCACCGACGACGGGACCGCCGAGCCGAAGCTCTTCTCCTATGCGCGGGGCGTGACCGACGAGAACGGCCGCTACGAGATCGGCGACCTCTCGGCGGGCTTCTTCATGCTGATCCACTGGGAGTCGATGGCCGCGATGGCCTCGGGCGTCCCGCCGGTCCTGCGGCCGGTCTTCCTGGGCGACGCCGAGTTCGCGACGGTCGACTTCCTCGGCGACACCGGCGGCATCCGGCTCAGCGGCACGTTCCGCGACCGCGAAGGGAAGCCCGTGCCGCACGTGAAGTTCTCGCTGTTCGACGAGGAGATCGACGATCAGAACCCCGACTGGCAGGCGGGCTCTTCGGACGAGGAGGGTCGCTATGAAGCCGTCGTCGAGGCGCCCGGCACCTACTTCTTCCTGGTGACGTACGGCATGGGCGAAAAGCTCGTCCTTACCGAACGGGTCGAGATACCGGAGGGCGTGACCGAGGTCGAGCACGACGTGCGGATGTGGGGCGGCGAAATCCACGGCCGCATCACGCGCGGCGAGGACGGCTCTCCGCTGCGCAACGCGGCCGTGATCCTGCTCGCCGGCACCGGGGACGACACGATCTTCGCCGGACGCGTCTTCGTCGACGCCGACGGGGGGTACTCGTTCGACGGCCTGCGCGGCGGCACCTACGTCGTCGCGGCGGCGACCTACACCGGCGAGGACTACGGCCTGGAGGTCTCCGCGGGGCTCGAGCTCGCCGAGTCCGGCCCCGAGGAAGCGCCCCAGCGGTTGAACGCGGATCTCGCGCTGTACCCCGGCGGCCGGCTGCGCATCCAAACCGTCGACCCGAGCGGAGCTCCGCTCGCCGGCGTCTACGTCACGGTCGTCGACCAGGACGACCAACCGATCTGGTTCAGCCAGCAACAGGACACCGACCTCGACGGTCGGGCACTCGCCACGGGCCTGAAGCCCGGGCTCTTCCGCGTGCGCGGCGTCAAGGACGGCTGGGAGCCCGGCGAGGCCGAGCTCCGCGTCGTCGCAGGCGTTGCCACCGACGCGCGCATCACCCTCACACCGATTCTCGAAGACCAAGACCGATGAAGAACCTCACGCCCGTCGTCCTCGCCATCGCCGCCGCCGTCGTCGTCGTGCTCGCCGCGGAGTTCGCCCGCAGCGACCGGAAGGTCGAGGGCGCGGGCGACCCCGCCGGCCTCGAGGCCACCGTCGGCGAGCTCACGAAGACGCTCGACGCGATGCAGGCGGAGCAGGCGGAGATGCAGAAGACGCTCCGCGACCTGAGCATGCGCCCCGCGGCCCCGGCGGCGTCAGGCCGGATGCCCGTCGGCGACATCGACGCGGCGGTGGCGCGCTACATCGAGGAGAACCGGCCCGAGCTGGTCGCGAGCGCGGACCCCGCGGAGGAAGCCGCCGACCCGGACGGCATCGCGTCGATGGACGTCCAGACCATCCTGCAGTTCCTCGGCGACGAATCGATCGACTGGATCGAGCGCGAGGAGCTCTGGCAGAAGCTGCGCGAGGCCGGCCGCCTGGACGAGGTGCTCGCGGAGTTCGAGCGCCGGGCGGAGCTCGACCCGAACAACCCCGACGCGCAGACCGAGCTCGGCTACGCCTACATCCAGAAGATCCAGGAGGTCGGCGCGGGCGCCCTGGCCGGCAAGTGGGCGACGATGGCCGACCAGCAGTTCGACAAGGCGCTGGCGCTGGACGAGGGCCACTGGGAGGCGCGCTACATGAAGGCGGTCTCGCTCTCGCACTGGCCGGCTTTCACCGGCAAGCAGGCGGAGGCGATCAACCAGCTCGAGAAGCTGATCGAGATCCAGGGCGGATCGGCGCCGGAGGACCACCACGCCGAGACGTATCTCACGCTCGGCAACCTCTATCTCGGCCAGGGCAAGACCGCGCTCGCCCTCGAGACCTGGGAGAAGGGCCTGGCGGTCTTCCCGTCGCACTCCGGACTCCTCGGACAGGTCGCGCAGGCCAAGTAGCGCGCGGGTAGCCGGTTCATCCGCGCGGAGGAGATCCCTATCCTCTGGAGCGCGATGCGGCACGCGCTCCTCCCCCTCCTTCTGCTTGCGCCCGGCGCTGCCGCGCAGGACGTCGAGCTCGAGAGCGTGCCCACGCGGTGGCGCATCACCGCCGAGCGGTTCGACGCCGACTCCACGAACGACGTCACCCTCGTCGGCGCGCACCTCGACCTCCTCGGCGTGCTCCCGGAGTATCCGGAGTTCTACGCGGGCCTCGGCGGCTACGGAGCGGTCGAGGGTGACACCGGCGGCCTCTTCGTCGGCGGCGTGACCGCCGGGTACCTGCGCGAGCTCTACCGCGGGTTCACGCTCGACCTGGGCTTCTTCGCCGGCGGCGGGGGCGGCGGCGACGCGGACGTCGGCTCCGGCATCATGATCCGGCCGCACGCGGCGATCGAGTACGCGGTCGGGCTCGTGGCGCTGCGGCTCGAAGCGGCGCGCGTCGAGTTTCCCGACGGCGACATCGGCGACACGCACCTGGCGCTCGGCCTGAGCCTGCCGGGCGAGATCCTGCTCGCCCGCGACGGCGCGCCGTCCACCGCGATCCCGGAGGAGCACCTGCGCTGGCGGCGCGTGCGGCTGACGCCCGGCTTCCTCTGGCTCAACCCGGAGTCCGGGACGCGCAAGAAGACCGGCGTGCCGCTCACCGACGAGATCGGGATGGTCGGGGGCGAGCTCGACTACTTCGTCAACGACTTCGTGTACCTGCCGGTCGAAGCCTACGGCGCGGTCGCCGGCGGCGTCCCGGGCTTCGCGATGGTGCTCGGCGGCCTGGGCATCTCGCTGCCCGTCCTCGATCCGCGGATCCGCATCGAGGCGAAGGTGCTCGGCGGCGCAGCCGGCGGCGGCGACGTCGACACCGGCGGCGGTTTCGTCTACGAAGCCGCGGGCGGCCTGAGCGCGCGGCTCTCCGGCAACTTCTCGGCGCAGGTGCTCGCCGGCTACTTCGACGCCCCGGACGGCGACCTCGAGTCCGTCGTCGTCAGCGGCGGCGTGAGCTGGAACCCGCGCGCGGCCGAGCTCGGTCTGCGCTACCCGCGCTCGCGGCTCGCCGACGAGGGGCTCTCGAGCGACGACGCCGTCATCGACGGCGTGCGCGTGCAGGCGCTCAACAAGACGTACTTCCCGGCGAGCTCGGCGCGCACGCAGACCGGTTCGGACTACGACGCCTCCTTGCAACTCGTCGGAATCGGCCTCGAGAAGCCGGTCGAGGTCCTAGACGAGGCCTTCGCGCTCACCGGGCGCGTCTTCACCGGCTACGCGGGCGACATCGGCGGCTACGCGGAGCTTCTCGGCGGCGTGAAGTACGAGATCACCCCGAACAAGCGCAAGCCGGAGCACGTGTTCACGGCCCACGCCGAAGCCGGATCGGGCGGCGGCGGCGGCGTCGACTCCGCGTCGGGCGTCATGTACGTCTTCACCACCGGCTACCGCTACCAGTGGAAGCCGAGCGTGGCGCTCTCGATCGAGGGCGGCGCCTTCGAAGCGGACCGCGGTTCGTTCCACGGCGAGGTGCTTCAGCTCGGCATCCAGTGGAATCTGAACCGCGCGTTCAAGCGGTGACGATTTGGCGGCGCCGAACCGAGGACGAATCAACGCGCAATCGACAGCAAGGACAAGGGAGGATGAGCAATGCAACTTGGACTTCGGTGCAGTTGTGGACACGAGCTCCACTTTAGGAATGAAGAAGTAGAGCTCCTCAAGCTAGGGATCCCGATGCTGATGACCTGCAGTTCGTGCGAGGGTCAGGTCCATGTGGCACGAGCCTCAGACAAGCTCGCGACTTACAAGGTCGCGGGAACCGTCACTGGCGAAACAGGGAAGAAGGTCAACTTCGAGTACGACAAGACGCCGATCTCGACCTGCGACTTGCCGGCTTGAACATGCTCTGGTCGAAGCCTGACCAGAGCACTCGCTGATGCCCGGCGCCACTCCGACGATCGGCAGGAACGCGCCACGCTCGTGAGGCCGCGGCACCTGTTGTGCCCTCATGGAGTTTTGGGCGCGATCGCTCCATGAGCGACGAAACCGATCTTGGGCTCGTCGCCGGAGGGCGTGCGAGTGACGGTTAGAAACCACAGCTCCGAGGGCAAGCCCGAGCGGCGGCCGGCGTCCGAGACCTCGAGACCACCCTGAATGAGCACCGTCCGCCCCTTCTGCTGCTCGACCAGGGCCTGAGCGTAGGCAAAGCTCCGCATGTCGCCCGCAAAGCTCTTGGGCAACTCGCCATATCCGAGCGCGATCCTGGTCCACGTTCCGGCGTTCTCCATCTGCTCGCTCAACTGCTCGTTGACCTGCCGATAGCCGGAAACCGCGACGGACACCAAGAGTCTCTCTTCGATGGGTTGTCCGTTGGGGACGAGCAGGCTGATCCCAACAATGGCGTTCACGTCAGCACAGGCCGGCTCCGTCCGGTTGCCGCCGGATGCGGAACCCTCCACCGGCCGTCCTTCCGCCGCCGAGGCCTCGTCGCGCACCAGGGTCCTGACGGCTTCCGCTGACCGACGAAAGGACGTCACAAGCGCGATGCCTGCTCGATCGGCGTACTCGACGGCCAGCTCGTAGTTTCGCAGGGCCTCTCTCCACCGCCTCTTGCCTGCGTAGAAGAAGCCGATGCTGTTGTATCCATTCGACATGGCACCGAGCGCGCCGATCGACCGGTCGATCTCTATGGCTTCCTCGAGATCCGTCACACCCTGCTCGTCGCCCTTGTCGCAACGGAACTTGCCCAAGTTGGCCAAGTGCACCGCCAGCTCCGAGAGATCCCCAAGAGACCTGTCGATCTCGCATGCCCTGCTACACATCTCGATCGCGGTGTCAAGCTCACCGAGAGCGTAGTCCGCTGCACCGAGATTGTTGAGGCTACGCGCCTGGCCTCGCAGGTCCTGTGTGCTCTCGTCGATGGCGAGTGCGCGAGCGAAGTACTCCTTTGCTCTACGGATGCTGGAGTCGTCGGACAAGTGGCGGCAGAACATGCCGAGGTTGTTCAGAACCGTCGCCTCTTCGTCTCGAGCCTTCGGGTCTGGAAGCGCCTCTACGATGGAGAGCGCCGCTTCGAGGTTCTTTTTGCCGAGCTCCCAGTAGTCCCCTTTCTGCTCGTCCGTTGTCTCCACGTCGAATATCAGAGACTCGTACTGGCGCGCCATGAAGTTCATGCAACGCGCGGCGAGGAAACTGTTCCGGTCGGCCTCGGCCAACGACAGGGATCGCTGGAAGAGGTCGAGAGCCTCGCGGGAGTCGAAGTAGGAGAAGATCTCACCGGTGAAGAACCACTTCCTGGCTTCACTCAGTTCTAGCCTGGACTCCTCCGACGGGGCCTGAAGGAGGTCCTTGGTACAGCGCCCGGTCCCGACTCGATTCGGCAACTTGCGCTCGGCAAGCCAAGTCAAGAACTCAGCCGTGTTCACTCGGACCCGAAAGAGTTTTCCCGCGTCTCGGCTCGAACCGATCGAGGAAAGCAAGTACTGGCCGACTCGGCTGGAATCGGCCCCTTCATCGGTGGTCCCGACAACGGAGATCTCTGGATGCTCGATCGAGCAATCCTGCCCATGCTCGATCCAGATGATGAGTCGATCGCTGGGGATAGCCTGGATGGCCGGGAGCACATCGAAGTCGTCGAGACCCGAGTAGCCGACCACCACCAGGTCGCTGGATTCGAGCGCGTTTCGCAGGACCCCCATCTTCCAGGGCTCTAGGAAGACGCCTCGCTCCTTTCGCTGAGCGATCTTGCTAACAGTGGCCTGAACAGACTCTCGACTTGGCGAGCCGGTTCGAAGGTCGTAGAGAGACCCGTGCAGCTTGTAGAGCGAGTGCTCCCCCTCGACGCCGTCGTTCTCCCAATCGGTGCGGAAGATCACAGGACGAATGCAGGCCCGTGGCACATCGAGGGCGTAAAGTGCGCATTCGATCAGGTGATCGAAGTTCGTGGTGAAAACCCTGTGTCCGGATAGGATGAAACCGGCGAGAGCGAGGTGGTTTCCGTTTGGCTGGTTGCACGCCCCCAGTCGATTGAGGATCTTCAGCTCCGGGTCTAGCTCCGAGACCTGCTGGACGAGCTGTTCGAAGCGCAGGAACCTCCCGTTCTCCGCCGCGTCGGCGCCTTCGGAGTCGGTCAAGCTCAAGACCCTTGCCAACCTGTCTTCCGGTATCAGCTCGGACAGAAGGTCTTTCATGAACTGCAGCCCGGTCGGTAGACCACTGGGCCGATCGACCGACACTCCGGAGCCGGCAAGGAAGCAGAGGTCCCTGCCGGTGCCGAAGAGAGAGGAGAGGCTGGTGCTCCGCGGTGCGGGCATCCACTTCATGTCCACGACTCCTGGTGGTGGCCCGCCATTATATGGATAGGCCGTGTCGCGGCGCGGGAAGGCCCCCAAGCCTGCCTATGTCACAGCTCCCCAAGACAATCCGCTACGGCACGTCGTCTTGGTCGGAGAAGAGCTGGGTCGGGCCGTTCTATCCGCCGGGGGCGAAGCCGGGCGACTTCCTGACCCACTACGCGCGCGAGTTCGACACCGTCGAAGCGGACGTCACGTGGTACCGCATCCCCGACCGCGCCATGGTCGAGCGGTGGCGCGAGAAGACGCCGCCGGGATTCGAGCTCGCCGCGAAGTTCCCCCGCTCGATCGTCCACGGCGGGGAAGGCGCGCGGCCGGATCCGGAGAGGGTACTCGTGCGCGAGCACGTCGAGGACGACCTGCGCGACTTCCTCGGCGCGATGGACGCGCTGGGCGATCGCTGCGGGCCGCTCCTCCTGCAGTTTCCTTTCTTCAACCGGACCGTGCTCGAGGAGCGCGAGTTCCTCGCGCGGCTCGACGCCTTCCTCGGGGCGCTGCCGGCGGACTTCCGCTACGGCGTCGAGGTGCGCAACAAAGGCTGGATCGGGCCGCGGCTGCTCGACGTCCTGCGGCGGCATCACACGGCCTTCGTCCTGGTCGACCTCGCCTACATGCCCCACCCCGCCGACGTCGCGGCGAAGCTCAACGTGGTGACGACCGACTTCGTCTACGGCCGCCTGATCGGCGACCGCAAGAACATCGACTCGCTCACGACGACCTTCGACAGGATCGTCGTGGACCAGACGCCGCGGCTGAAGCGCTGGGTGGAGCTCCTGCGCGAGTCGCTCGGCCGCGTCCCGAAGGTGTACGTCTACGGCAACAACCACTACGCCGGGCACGGACCGGAGACCATGCGGATGCTGCGCTCGATGGTCGAGGAGGGCTGATGGCCTGGGTCCAGGCGCAATCCTGGCACGACCTGCTCTTCGCGCACTGGCGCCTGCCGGTCGACGTGCTGCGCGCGGCGATTCCGTCCGAGCTCGAGCTCGACACGTTCGACGGCGAGGCGTGGATCGGCGTCGTTCCGTTTCGAATGAGCGGCGTGCGCCTGCGCGGGACGCCGGCGCTGCCGTGGCTCTCGGCCTTCGAGGAGCTCAACGTGCGCACCTACGTGCGGCACGAAGGCAAGCCGGGCGTGTGGTTCTTCAGCCTGGACGCCGCGCACCCGGTGATCGTGGGGATCGCGCGCGCGTGGTACAGCCTCCCCTACTTCCGCGCGCGGATGTCGATCGAGCCCGACGGCGACGGTGTACGCTATCGATCCGCGCGCACTCACCGCGGCGTTCCGTCCGCGGAATTCGAAGGCCGCTACCGACCGACCGGTCCCGCGCGGCCGGCGGAGCCGGCCTCGCTCGATCATTGGTTGACCGAGCGCTACTGCCTGTACGCGCTCGCGAG
>JANQEJ010000234.1 GCA_028278425.1 Planctomycetota bacterium
ACGTCCTGAACAACGGCCGCAAGCACAAGCGCCACATCCCCAAGGGGCAACCGGACACCTTCAGCTCCGGCCACTGGTTCGACGGCTGGAAGGACTACACCCCCGACGATTGGCTCGGCCCGATCGTGTCGCCGAGAACGTGGCTCTTAGGAAAGGCGTGGAGACGCCACGGCCTGCTGCGCCTCGCCGAAACGCCCGGAGGTCCCTGACACCCTCACCTCGCGAGCGAAGCGGCCCACTTCAGTCAGTACAGGGAAAACGCCCTCGAGTCCGGCAAACGATTTAAAGCCCGGCCGTTGCGTTGCGGGCTGCAGCACCGTCCGTCGCGGCGAGGGTCTCAACGCCCCGCCTCCGAGCCCACTCGCGTGTCAAAGAAAGGCCGTTGCTCTTCGCGCAGGGAAAACGCGAGACCGAGCCGTGCCGACGGTCACTCCCCCACCGCCTCGCTCAGGCTCGCGACGTTCCTCTCCATGACCCCGAGGAAGTCCTCCCCCGTCTCCACCATCTCCCCCGGCGAGAACACCACGGACCGGAGCCCCTTGGGCACCTGCCGTCCCGCCACGACGGGCTCCGACTCCCACAGCAGAACCACGATCTCGCCCTCCTCGGCCGCCTCCCGCAACTCGTCCACGTCCGACGGCGCGAGCTGCGCCTCGGGGTCCAGGTCGAAGTTCCGGATCTCCCATCCGTACCGCCGCGCGAGGTAGTTGTACGCCGGGTGCGAGGCCAAGAGCTTCGCTCCGTCCACGCGCGGCGAGAGCGCCTCCAGGGCTTCGTGCAGGGCGTCCAGTTGTTCCGCCAGCCCCGCAAAGCCGGACGCGAACGCGTCCGCGTGCTCGGGAAACGCCTTCACCATCCCGTCGCGGATCGCGGCCGCCTGCTCCTTCGCCAGCAGCGGATCGAGCCACGTGTGGCCATCGATCCCCGCGTGCGTGTGCTCGCCCGCCGGACCGTGGCTGTGAACGGTCGCGTCCTCGTACTCGATCCAGCGATCCTCGAAGCCGCTCGCCGTGTCGACGACGCGACTGGTGGGCAGGCTCGCGCCGTCGACCCACTTCTCGAACTCCGCGCCGTTCACGACGATGAGCGCGGCGCGCTGGTAAGCCTGCAGCGTCTCGCGATCCGGCTGCCAGAAGATGGGGTCCTCCCCCTCCGGCACGGGACACACGACGTCGACCAGCCCGCCGGCGATCCGCTCGGCCATCCACGTCGTCGGGTGGAACGTCGTGTAGACGGCGGGCGTCAGTTCCACGTCCACCGCTTCCGTTTCGCCGCCGCACGCGCACAGCGGCAGCAGCAGGAGCATTCGCGTGATTCTCATCGCAACCCTTTCACTCGGCCCGGAGTCTAGTGAAACAGCCCGGTCATGTCCGGCACGACGGCGAGCGCCGCCGCCGCGGCGCCCAGGGCGACCAGCAGGCTGAAGGCGACCACCAGCGCGATCTCGGTCGCGTAGAGCCTGGCCACGGTCGAGCGGCTGCAGCCGATCCGGTTCAGCGTGTCCATCTCCCGCGCCCGGATCCGCATCGAGAGCAGGAGGACGAGCACGGTCATCGCCGCCGTGCAGGCGCCGAGCACGAGCGAGAAGGTGTCGAGCAGCGCCTTGATGCGAAAGACGAAGGCCAGGAGGTCGTCGATGACCGCCGAGGGCGCGACCATCTGCCAGGCCTCGGAGGCGTTGATCCGCGCCTTCGCGAGGGTCGCCGCCTTGTCGTCGCTGGGCAGGAACAGGACGGCGGAGAGCGGCAGCCCGGCCGCGTCCGCGTGGTGGTGGAACGAGGCCAGCGTCTCCTCGGTGACCTCGTTGAACTCGATCAGCGCGCCGCTGAAGGCCACGGCCGTCTCGCTCCGCCCGATCACGAGGCTGTCGTCGATCTCGGTCGCGTCGTCGTGGCCGTGGCTGATGCCCTCGAGGATCCACGCGGTCTTCACGTCGACGAACACGGCGTGGTCGTCCGGCGTGCCGCGGGGCGCGAGGACGCCGGAGACGCGCAGCTTGAGCGCCGGCGGCTTCGAGATGTCGTACAGCTCGCGCTGGTCGGAGAAGATCGGGTCGCCGGGCTCCAGTCCGAGCTCCTCCGCCACGCGCGCGCCGAGGCAGGCGTCCCCGAGCACGAGTGGCGTCGTGCCGCCCGCCGCGGCGAGGCCGCGGAGCTCGTAGTACTCCGGCGACGTCCCGACGACCGGCCGCCCCTGCGCGGTGAAGCGCGTGTTGAGCGGGATCGCGAGGCCCTCGCCGGCGGCGGCGAGCGCCTCGAACTCCGACCACGGGATCGGGTCCAGCTCGCTCGAGCGGAAGTAGAGCGCCGCGAGCACGAGGTCGAAGCGGCTCCCCTTCGCGCCGGCGAGCAGCGGGACCGACTCCCCGCGCGCGACGAGGTCGCGCTCGTAGTCGCCGACGAGAATCCCCGTGACGAGCGGCAGGAAGACGGGCACCGCGATGCAGAGCGTGAGGATCACCGTGCGCGTCCGGTCGTGCAGGACGCGCCGCAGGGAGAGGTGCCACACGCCGCTCACGCCGCGCCTCCGAGCTCGCGCACGTCCACCACGCGGTCGAAGCGGTCGAGGATGCCGTGGTCGTGCGTGACGAGGAAGACCGCCGTTCCGCGCTTCCCGGCCTGCTCGAAGAGCAGGTCGAGCGTCGTCTTCGCCGTCGCGGGATCGAGGTTGCCGGTGGCCTCGTCGCAGAGCAGGAGCGACGGCTCGGTGACCAGCGCGCGGCACACCGCCACGCGCTGCCGCTCGCCCTGCGAAAGCCGCCGCGGCCGCCGCGTGAGCACGTGCTCGATGCCGGTCTCCCGCGCGAGCGTCCGCGCGCGCTCGCGCACCGCGGCGGTCAGGTCGAGCTCGCGCGAGACGTGATACGGCAGGAGCACGTTGTCGAGCGCGCTCAGGTAGTCGAGCAGCTCGAACTCCTGGAAAACCATTCCGATCGTCGTGATCCGCCGCGCGCGGCGCGCGTCGTCGGGGAGCGCGGAGAGCTCGTCCCCGGCGAGGTGTACCGTCCCGGCGTTTGGCAGCTTGATCCCCGCGATCAGGTCGACCAGCGTCGTCTTGCCGCAGCCGCTCGGGCCGACGCAGGCGACCCGCTCGCCGCGGGCGACCGCGAGCTCCTCCACGGCGAGCCCGAAGCCGCCGCCCGGATAGGCGTAGCGCACGCCGGCGAGCGCGAACATCGCGTCGCCCTTCACAGGTCTTCCTGCTCGGGCGGGATGAAGTCGGGCAGCGGGTCGGCGTGTCCGGGCTCGAGCGGCGACGAGGACACGCGGAACTGCTCGAGCATCCGGCTACCCGCGATGCGCCAGCCGTGTTCGCCGGAGCGCTCGCCGGAGCGCACGGTGTAGCTCGCGCGGTACTCGTTCAGCCGCGTGTGGGCGTGCCCCCAGTGGTACACCGCCCCGTCCACCTGCCAGCGCGCCTCGACCTCGAAGCTCAACCGGCCGTCGGGGGCACGCTCGATCGAAGCCACCCCCGCCTCCAAAAGCGCGACCGCCTGGACCTTGCTGACCGCGCCGCCGGCCTCCTGCAGGATCAGGCTGCGGTACATCTCGTTGTAGAGCTCGTCGAGCAGGTCGCCTTCGACGCTGCGCGCGAGCGCGTCGTACACGTCGCCTTCGGCCTCGTAGTCGAACGCCCGGTAGATGTTCGCGTGCAGCGGCTTGAAGATCGCGAGCGCCTGCTCGTTCGTGAGGAGCTCCGACCCGCTCCCCGGAAGCTGCACGCGCGCCACGCCGCGCGTGAAGAAAGCCCCGGCGAAGCACAGGACCATCAGCGCCGGCGCGCGCCGGCGCAGCCGGCTCTCCGGGCCGGTGGCGAGCGCGAACACGAGGACGAGCCCCGCGAGGACGGCGAGCGCGATGGAGAGGAGCGGCATCTCGCGCGCGGCGGCGCCGATCGCGTCGGGCACGGGCAGGAAGCGATCGCGGGCCTCCTCGAGCGAGCCCCGCCAGGTGTGCTCCGGCTCGTCCTGCGTGAAGCGCACGAGGGAGTCTTGCCCGCCGGCGGAGAGCTGGGCGACGACCTCGATGGGCGGCGTGCCTTCCGGCGTCGCGAGGACGTAGTCCGGCGGAAAGGGACCCCACGCGATACGAACCGAGCCCGGCGGTTGCTTGACCGGATAGGTGAGCTCCAGCCCCACCTTGATCAGGGCGCGCGCGCCGCAGTTCGGAAACAGCGGCAGGAGGTGCTCCTGCGCCGGCGTGACGTCGAAGCCGCCCTCGAGCGGCACGACCTCGACGCCGTCGATCCACACCGTGTTCTCGCGCTTGAAGAACGCGTAGAGCTCCGCCCGCAGGGGGTCGTGCTCGACCTCGTGCAGGGCGTTCACGTCCTCCCGCGGAACGTCGACCACCTCGTCCACGAACGCCAGGTTGAGCAGGAGGTGGCACACGACCGCCTCCTCGCCGACGCGGATGCGCACGTCGACGTCCGGGCCGTCGTTGGGGTGCAACGCGGCGTCGCCGGTCGCGGAAGCGACCAGGAGGGGCAGCAGCGCGAGGGGTTTCAACTCTTACACTGGGTCCGGGAGCGAAGCTGGCAAGATACCCAACCCAAGTCCGACCGAGGAAACCGAACATGGCTCACGTCCCGATCGTCCGCCGCGCGGCCGCGCTGCTCGTCCTTTCCACGCTCCCCTTCTCGCTCGCGCGCGCGCAGGACGAGGCTGCGGCGGCCCCCGTCGCGGAAGGCGAGGAGGCGACCGGGACGCCGATCCTCGACGCGCTCTCGAGCGTGTCCGCGGACGTGCGCGTCTACAACGACCACCTGACGACGCTCGCGAGCCCGTTCATGGAGGGGCGCGTTCCCGGCTCGCGCGGGATGGAGATCGCGAAGGAGTACATGGAGCACTACTTCGTCCAGCACGGGCTCAGCGCCCCCTTCGCGGACGGGACGAGCTACCGGCAACCGTTCCCGCTGGCGGGCACGGCGAAGCTCGAGAGCCAGGCGCTCTCCTTCGAGGGGATCGACCTCAACGTGAGCGCGGAGGAGGACTACACCGCGATGTCGGTCGGCGGCGGCGCTTCGGTCAGCGGGCCCGCGGTCTTCGTCGGCTACTCGATCAAGAAGGGCGAGGACGACTACACGAACTACCCCGAGGGAATGGACCTCACCGGCAAGGTCGCGGTGATGTTCCGCTTCGAGCCGATGGACGCGGAGGGCAAGAGCCTCTGGGCGAGCCGCGGCTGGAGCAACCGGGCGAGCTTCAACTCCAAGATCCGCGCGGTGCGCGACGCGGGCGCGATCGGAGCCGTCATCGTCAACACGCCCGGCGCCGACGATCCCCGCGTCGACAACCTCATCGGTTTCAACAGCGGGGGCCGCAAGGTCCTCGACGGTCCGGTCTTCATGCTCACGACCGAGGCGGGTACGCGGTTGCTCGAGGCGGCCGACCCGGAGGGCCGCTCGGTCGACGAGCTGCGCGGCATCGCCGACGAGGAGGGCGGGGCCTTCGACCTCAACGTCCGCGTCAACCTGTCGGCCGAGATCGACGACCAGGAGCTGACCGCCGAGAACGTCGGCGGCCTGATCGAGGGCAAGGGCGAGCTCAAGGACGAGCTCGTCGTCATCGGCGCGCACCTCGACCATCTCGGCATGGGCTACTTCGGCTCGCGCTCCGGAGCGGGCGAGCTGCACCCCGGCGCAGACGACAACGCGTCGGGCAGCGCGGCGCTGATCATGCTCGCCGACAAGCTCCAGGACGACTACGCGGCGCTTCCGGAGGACGCCGACGCGCGCTCGATCCTGATCCTGGCCTTCAGCGCCGAGGAATCGGGGCTCAACGGCTCGTTCTATTACGCCGCGAACCCGATCCGCCCCATCGAGGACCACGCGCTGATGATCAACTTCGACATGATCGGGCGCATCCTGAACGACCGGCTGAGCGTATCGGGCGGCGTCACCGGCGAGGGCATGAGCGAGTGGCTGGCGCCCTACTTCGAGGAGTCCCCGCTCTCTATCGTCGAGCCGGAGGGAGTCTCGGGCGCGAGCGACCACACCGCCTTCATGCGCAAGGACGTGCCGATCCTCTTCGCGATCATCGCGGACTTCCACGGCGACTACCACACGCCCGGCGACACCAGCGACAAGATCAACCGGGTCGGCGCGGTGCACACCGTGCACCTCTTCCAGAAGATCGCCTTCGGCGCCGCGACGCGCGCCGAGCGGTTCGCCTACAAGGAGCCGCCGCGGCGCAACCGCCGGGCCGTGGCCGCCGCCGCCACCCCCGAGCTCAAGGTGCGCGTCGGCCTCTTGCCCAGCTTCGGCGAGGGCCAGGGCCTCGGCGTGCGCGTCGGCACCGTGACCCCCGAGACCGCCGCGGCCGAGGCGGGCATCGAGCCCGGAGACATGATCGTCCGCTGGGACGGCGTGAAGGTCGAGGACCTGGAGTCCTGGAGCGCTATGCTGGCCGAGCACGAGCCCGGCGACGAGGTTAAGGTGGGCATCAAGCGCGACGGGGAGGAGCTCACGCTCGACGTCAAGCTCCGCGCGCGGTAGCGCGCGGCGGCCGCTCGCCGCCCCTCCCGCCGTCTCAATCCAGAATCTGGAACCGGCCGGCGGCGTTCCCTTTCTCGGTAACTCCGAGAGGGCTCGCCCCATCCGGGGCGGAGCGGGCTACACTCGGCGCGCGCAGCTCGCCCTTGCTCTTGCTAGGCCACCGGCTCGGGCTGCGTGCTTCGCCGGCTTGCCCGCCGGCCAACACGAAGGAGGGATTTATGCATCGCTTCGTGCGACCCTTGGCGGTCGCCGGGATCCTCGTGATCCCCACCGGCCTCGCCATGGCGCAGGTCAACTCCAACAACATGCCGCTCAACAACGGCGGCGACGTTGTTTTCCTCTTCTCCAGTCCCAGCTCCGGGTTCACGTCGGGTGCGAACCCGCCGGACGCCGCGGGAGACTGGTACTACAAGGTGATCCAGGGCTGCGGCGGTCTGAACAACGTCGGTCCGCTCGGCTCGGTCATGGAGGTCGACGGCTTCTATGAGTCGCTGTTCGACACGTTCTGGGGCACGATCGGCTCGCCCGCGTCCTCGTCCGCCGACTTCT
>JANQEJ010000285.1 GCA_028278425.1 Planctomycetota bacterium
CGTCATGACGACCCTGAGGGTTCTGCTGTCGGCTGAGTTCCTGATGCTCGCGGCGCTGTCGTTCGGCTTGCTCCTGGTCGCCTTGTTCGTCGCATCTCGACGGATGCCATAGCGACCGATGCCCCCGTTCCTGCTTCGGCCCGTAGCCGCCCGAACGCGGGGATCGCCGTCGGTCACGCGGGACGCCTGTCCGCATGCGGGCTGCCGGCGAAGAGCCAGTAGAGCGCCGGCAGCACCACCATGTTCAGTGCCGTGGCCGAGAGCAGGCCGCCGAGCACGACGACGGCGAGCGGGCTCTGGATCTCCTTGCCCGGTTCGTCGCCTCCGAGTGCGAGCGGAATGAGAGCAAGGCCCGCGGTGAGCGCCGTCATCAGGATGGGCGCAAGCCGCTCCAGCGAGCCGCGCACGACGGTCTCGCGAAACGGGACGCCCTCCGCTGCCAACCTCTGATAGTGGGCGACGAGCAGCACGCCGTTTCGAGTCGCGACCCCGAAGAGCGTCACGAACCCGACGAGCGAGGCGATGCTCACCACGCCATCGGTGAGCAACACGGCCAGGATCCCGCCGATCAGCGCCAGCGGGAGATTCGCCATGACCAGGCCGGCGAGGCGCGCGGAGCCGAACTCCCGGAAGAGCACGAGGAAGACGAGCACCACGGCCAGGCCGGAAAGCAGGGTGATCCGCCGGGTCGCCTCCTCCTGGCTCTCGAACTGGCCTCCGTACTCCACGTGATAGCCGGGCGGCATGGGGACGCCCTCGTGGACGCGTCGGCGGATGTCGTCCACCGTGCTGCCGAGGTCGCGCCCGGCCACGTTGGCCTGCACGACGATCTTCCGCTGTACGTCTTCGCGCGAGACGGTGTTGGGACCCCGCTCCACGACGACGCGCGCGAGGTCGGCCAGGCGGATGCGGCCGCCGGTGGGCGTGTCGAAGGCGACGCCCGAGATGCTCTCGACGCTCGACCGAAGCGCTCGGGGGAGACGTACCACCAGCTCGAAGGCGCGCCCCTCCTCCAGGACCTGGGAGACGGGCTCGCCCCCGAAGGCCACGTCGATCGTCTGGGCCAGGTCGCCGGGCGTCATGCCGAAGCGCGCCAGGGCCGTGCGGTCGGCGTAGATCCGCAGCTGCGGGACATCGGCCTGTTGCTCGAGCTGCAGGTCGGCGACGCCCGGGACGCCCTCCATGGCATTCCGCACGCGTACTCCCAGGCGCCGGAGCTCCGAGAGGTCCGGCCCGAAGATCTTGACCGCAATGGCCGCGCGGGTTCCGGACAGCATGTGGTCGATGCGGTGACTGATGGGCTGGCCGATCGTCACGTTCGTTCCGGGCAGGACCCGGAATGCCTCGCGCAGCCGCTGGAGTGTCGCTTCCTTGTCGGTCTCCGGTTCGAGGGTGACGTCCAGCTCGGCGGCGTTCACGCCCTGTGCGTGTTCGTCGAGCTCTGCCCGCCCTTGTCTCCGGTCCACGTTCTTCACCGAGGGGTCGGCGAGCAGGATCGCCTCGACGCGTCGGCCCAGGCCGTTCGCCTCGTCGAGGGAGGTGCCGGGAACGGTCACGACGGAAACGGTGAGTGCACCCTCGTTGAACTCGGGCAGGAAGGACGTGCCCAGGAAGGGGAGGATCGCGAGGGATCCCACCAGCGCCATCCCGGCGCCGGAGAGGACGACACGTGGGCGAGCCAGCACCCGCCCGAGCACCGCCGCGTAGCGCGCCTTCAGCCAGCCGGTGACGAAGCTGTCGCGCTGCGCCTGAACGGCGCGGGCGTCGGGAAGAAGGGTCGCACACAGCACCGGTGTGACCGTCACGGCCACCAGCAGCGAGGCGGTAATCGAGACCACGTATGCGAAGCCCAGAGGCCGGAGAAGGCGCCCCTCGATCCCGCCCAGGAAGAAGAGCGGCACGAAGACGATCACGATGATGAGCGTCGCGTTGACGATCGAGCCCAGGATCTCGCGCGACGCATCGTGGATGATGGGAAGCGAGGGGCGGCGCTTGCCCTCGGGTTGCTGGTGGTTCTCCTTGAGCCGCCGGAAGACGTTCTCCACGTAGATGATGGCGTCATCGACCAGCGCGCCGATCGCGATCGCCATGCCTCCCAGGGTCATCGTGTTGATCGTGATGCCCAGGCCCTCCATCGCCAGGATGGCGACGACGAGCGAGAGCGGGATGGCGAGCACCGAGATGCTCGTCGCACGGAAGTCGCCGAGAAAGAGGAAGAGGATCACGACCACCAGGATCGCGCCGTCACGCAGTGCCTCGATCACGTTGGCGACGGCCAGCCGGATGAAGGTGGACTGACGGAAGAGCTCGGTGTGGAGCTTCATTCCCTCCGGCAAGGTCCGCTGGATCTCGGCGAGTTCGACCTCGATGCGTTCGGTGAGCTCCAGCGTGTTGGCTCCCGGCTGCTTCTTCACTGCGAGCACGACACCGTCGGTTGCGTTCACCGAGCCATCGCCGATCTTGTGGGCCGCCCCGATCGCGACCTCCGCCACCTGATGGAGCAGGACCGGTACGCCCTCGCGCACCGCGACGACGGTGTCCGCGATCTCTTCCGGGCTGCGCACGCGTCCGATCCCGCGGATCACGATCTCCTGCCCGCGGTCGCGGTAGACCCCGCCGGCCGCGTTGCGATTCGAGCCCGCTGCCGCGTCGAGGATCTGCTGCAAGGTGACGTTCGCGGCGCGCATGCGCGCCGGGTCGATGAGGACCTGGTACTGCTTCACCTCGCCCCCGATGGGCACGACCTGCGCGACGCCCTGGATGGCGAGCAGGCGACGGCGCACGGTCCAGTCGGCCACCGTTCGCAGCTCCCGGGGTGGCTGCGGGCCTGTGAGGCCGATCATGAGGATCTCGCCCATGATGGAGGAGACGGGGGCCAGGACCGGCGGCGGCAGGTCGGGCGGCAGGTTGGAGGCCACCGTCTGGAGCTTCTCGGTGACGATCTGGCGCGCGCGGAAGATGTCCGTGTCCCATTCGAACTCGACCCAGATGACGGAGATGCCCTGCGAGGTGGAGGAGCGCACGCGCCGAACGCCGGTGGCGCCGTTGACCGCGGCCTCGATCGGAAACGTGACCAGCATCTCGACCTCTTCGGGCGCCATGCCGTGGGCCTCGGCAAGCACGGTCACGGTGGGCGCGGTCAGGTCGGGGAAGACGTCGACGGGAAGCCGCAAGGCCGTCCACGTCCCACCCGCCAGCATCAGGACGGCACCGAGGACGACCAGGAGCCGGTTGTCGAGCGACCAGAGGATGAGGCGGTTCAACATCGCCTAGTGCTCGTGCCCGTGCACCGGAACGGTCGTCGAGAGCGACGCGAGGCGCACCTGGTAGGCAGCGCCGGTCACCACGCGCTCTCCGGGCGAGATGCCGCTTCGAATCAGGGCACGCCCGGAGCCTCGGGGTCCGACCACCACCGGTCGGCGCTCGAAGCGCTCGCCTTCCGCCTGGACGTAGGCGATCGGGCGCCCGTCCTCCTCGAGGAGTGCCGAGTCCGGTACGAGCACCCCCTCCGCCACGTCGCCGGTACGCACCGTGACCCGGGCGTGGGCGCCGATCTTGACGGCGCCGTCCGGGTTTACGACCTCGTAGAGGACGGGAACGCTGCGCGTCGCGTGATCCACCATGCTGCCCACCGCGATGGTGCGGCTCGTCTCACCCGCGGCGCTGCCTCCCTCCAGCGTGAAGCTCGCCCCGGCGTCGGCGTCGACCCGGGACGCATCCGCGGCCGGGACATGGGCTCGCAGCCAGACCGTCGAGGCGTCGACGATGGCGAAGAGCCGGTCGCCGGCGTCGACCCGGCTCCCCGCCGAGAGGCTCCGTTCGGCGACGACTCCGGCGATCGGCGCGCGCAGGGTGATGCGTCCGTCCGCGGCGACGATCCCACCGCCCGTGAAGCCTGCCATCGCCTCCCGGGCGGCATCGAGCCGGATGCGCGCCTGCTCGACGCGCCGTTCGGGAACCGCCTCGACCTCCAGCAGGCGCTTCGCACGCGCGTAGTCGTGCTCGGCCTCCCGGAGCTCGGCACGCGCCTCCGCGACCGCGCTGCCTCTCTCCCCGAGTGCGGGCGTCAGCACCGCCAGCACGCTCCCCTCTTCGACTCGCTCGCCCGGGGCGGGCGCGCGTCTCGCCGTCTCCGCGTCCACGAGGCCCGCGACGGGAGCGCTCAGCTCCGCGTAGCGGCCGGCCGCCGGCACGATCTCTCCGGGCACCTCGATCCCGGCGGGCAGCGTCCCGGCCTCGGCGAAGGCGGTCTGGAAGCCGGGCGTCTTCCACTGCTGCTCTTTCAGGAACGCGATGCCGTCGTCCGGCTCGGGTTCCGCTTCGGGGAGCTCTTCCCGGGACGCGTAGACGGGAAGGCCCGGCACCGTCAGCACCTCTTCGAGCTGCGGTCCCTCGATGATGATCCGCAGGTCCCAGCGGCCCGCTCGCGGCAGCGTGACGACGGGTCCGTAGACCCCGGGCGATCGCGGCCTCTCCTGCACCACGACCGGGTCACCGCCGGCGGCCGCCTGGAACTCGAACGTGGCCTTCGCGTCGCGGAGGGGCTCGAAGTCGGAAAGGGCGGTGAGGTGCACGAGCAGCTTCGCGGGTGCTCCGACGACCAGGGCAGGGTGCTGCATGAAGAGCTCGGTGTTCTCGGTCCAGAGCGTCACGGCGCCCCCGCCGCCGAGCTCCTCGGCAGCGGGGTGCCCGTCGCCCTGCTCCGGCTCCCGACCTTGGCAGGCCGAAACGAGCAGGCCGGCCGTGAGCGCGAGAGCCGACAGCCTTCGCACGCCGAGCATGATTCGGATCTCTCTTCGCATCTCGATGCTCACTCCAGCGGACCGCCCACGGCCCTCTCGAGGGCCGCACGACGGATGAGGTGATCGGCGAGGAGGCCGGCGTAGGTCGTCTCGGCCTCGTAGTAGGCGCGTACCGCGTCGAGCCACTCGACGAGCGCGATCTCGCCCTCTTCGTAGGCCGTGCTCGCCGCCGCGAGGGCGGCCCGGGCGTCGGGGCCGAGCTGCGGGCGGATGACTTCGAGCTGACGCGAGGCGGCGCGCAGGTCGTGCCAGGCACGCTCGACCTCGAAGGCGATGCGACGGCGGGTCCGGCGAAGCCGGGCCGTCGCGGCGCGAGCTTCCGCTTCCGCGGCATCCACGGCCCCGCCGCTTCGGTCCCAGAGCGGAATCGGCAGCGTCACCTGCGCCGCGTAGCCGTCCCAGCTCCCCGAGCTGCCGGCGACCGCCTCGCGCTTGTAGCCGAGGCCGATCGTCGGGTCGGGGACGATCTCGCGTCGAGCCAGTCGCGCTCGCGCGTCCAGGGCGTCACGGGTGAGCTCGGCGGAACGGATGGCCGGGTGCTGAGCGAGCGCTCGATTCCGGAGAGCCGCGAGATCCCCGGGTCCATCCGGTTGCGCAGGGAACGTGTCGGGAAGAGCGGGCAGCGGCGCGTGCGAATCGGCAGAGGCCGAGATCAGGCTCCGCAGCCGCGCGCGCGCCTTGCGGACGTCGCGCTCGGCGGCCGCCGCGAGGGCGGCATAGCGAGCCGCCTCGAGTGCCGTGCGCCGCGCCTCGTAGCCCGAGATGTCGCCGCGCTCGCGACGCCTCTCGCTGATTCTCCGGGCCCGGGCGAAGGCCTCGGCCGCCTCGCTCGCGCGGGCGGCCTTGCGCTCGGCCGCCAGCGTTCGAGCAAAGGCTCGCGCGACCTCCAGATCCAGATCGAGCTCGGCGACGGCGAGCCGTGCCTCGGCGGCCGCGCGCCGGGATCCTGCTGCGGCTCGTCTCAGCCCCCGCTGACCGGCGATCTCGAGCGGCTGCTCGAGAAGTACGATGTCCTGATTGTTCGTGTCCCCGCCCTGGGAGGTCTCCTCGCGGAACCAGCCCACGGAGGGATTCAGGAAGGCGCCGGCCTGGCGTTCTTCCCCCCGCGCCGCGGCGACGGCTTCTCGTGCGACGGAGAGCTCCGGGCTCGCCTCGCGAGCCCGGGCGCGCGCCTGGGAGAGCGTGAGCCGCGCTTCGTTCCCCGTCTGGCGTTCCGAAGCCGGTGACGGGTCGGCGGCCGATGAGCTCGTCGTCAGAGACAACAACAGGCACCACGCCATGCCCGAGGCGCGTGCGAGTCCGAATGATCTCGAAGCCATGTCCCATTCCACGTCGCGTGGGAGCGCAACGGGGCTCGCACGCGGTTCCTGATCCGGAATCTCGAGGCGCACGGGTAGGCGTGCGCCCGCTCAGTCGGAGATCAGGCGTGCGGAGGGGCTCGTGGCCGGGACGCGTCCGGTGGAGGTGGGCTCGTGCGCGAAGCCTGCGCCCCCTCGCGGGCGCCCCTCCGCTGCAGGGCGAGAGCGACACGGTGCGGCTCGGCCGCAGGAATGGCGGCGAAGAGCTGCCAGTCCACGGAGCTCGAGGTCCGGAGGAAGGTCGCCTCGAAGTGACCGTGGTCGTGGCGATGTCCGCCGCCCGCGATCTGGGGAGCCGTGGCATTCTGCGGCTCGGGCCTTCGGACGGCTATGTGGCTGTGTCCATGGTCCGCGCCCAGGTGGTGAACATCGTTGGCCAGATGGTCGTGGATCACGGCGTGCGCGATCGCCCAGGCCGGCTGGGCGAGAGCCGCCAGCAACAGGACGGGAGCCATCGTCAAGCGGCGCCAAGCCGGCATCAGGGCTGATGGTAGCCTTCTCGGCTGCAGACGCAGCGCACGCCCGGCGGCCGCCCGCTCGGAAGGGGAGGGAGGGGCCGCACAGGGCCGCCGGGGCCGGATCGTGCTCGATGGGACCCGGTCGAACGAGTCCGGTCCTGTCCCGCGATCGCGTGGGTTAGAGTCGACCACACGACACTCGCAAGCAGGAGCCTCGGACCATGGGCAAGTACATCCTCCTCGTTCAGAGCAACCCGACAG
>JANQEJ010000204.1 GCA_028278425.1 Planctomycetota bacterium
TGTTCTGGCACCCCCGCCTGGGGGCGGTGCGGCGCGAGATGGAGCGCTTCTGGTGGGACCTGCACCGGCGCGCGGGTTACGACGCGGTGTACACGCCGCACGTCGCGCGCGAGGACCTCTTCGCCATCTCGGGCCACCTCGAGAACTACGCGGAGATGATGTACGCGCCGATGGCGATCGACGAGATGCCCTATCGCGTCAAGCCGATGAACTGCCCCGGACACATCCTGATCTACAGGAAGCGCGGCCGGAGCTACCGCGAGCTGCCGCTGCGCTGGGCCGAGCTCGGCACCTGCTACCGCTACGAGCGCTCCGGCACGCTGCACGGGATGCTGCGCGCGCGCAGCTTCACCCAGGACGACTCGCACATCTTCTGCACGCCCCACCAGCTCGCGGACGAGATCGCAGGCGTCCTGCGGTTGGTCGCCAAGATCCTCACCACCTTCGGGTTCGAGTACACCGCGTACCTGGCCACGCGGCCCGAGGAGAAGACCATCGGCGAGCCCGAGATCTGGGAGCGCGCGACCGCGGCCCTGCGCGAGGGCGCGGCCAAGTGCGACATGGCGCTCGAGCTCGACGAGGGCGGCGGCGCCTTCTACGGCCCCAAGATCGACTTCAAGATGAAGGACGCGCTCGGGCGCGAGTGGCAGACCTCGACGGTGCAGTGCGACTTCAACCTGCCGGAGCGCTTCGACCTGCACTTCACCGACAGCGACGGCCAGCAGAAGCGGCCGATCATGGTGCACCGGGCGATCTACGGCTCGCTCGAGCGCTTCTGCGGCGTCCTGATCGAGCACTACGGCGGGCGCTTCCCGTTCTGGCTCGCGCCGACGCAGGTCGCCGCGATCCCGATCCGCGAGGAGCACGCCGACTACGTGCGCCGGCTGACCGGCCGGTTGCGGAAGGACGCGATCCGCGTCGACTGCATGGACCATCCCGGCCACATGAACAAGAAGATCAAGGAGGCCGAGAAGGAGAAGGTGCCGTTCCTCCTGATCGCGGGCGACCGCGAGGCGGGGGAGGGGACGATCACCGTCCGGGTGCGCGGCCGGCGCGAGCAGGAGACCGTGCCCATTGAAGACTTCATCGAGAGGGCGTGCAGGCTCCGGGACGAGCGGACGCTGACGCTGGATTGAGCGCCGCGTCGCCGTGGGCCCTGCGCGGGCCCGGCTGGATCACGCACGCGCTGACCGCCTTCGTCGCCGTCGCGACGCTCGCGTTCTTCTCGGTCCCGTGCGGCTACTTCTTCCTGTTTCTCGCGGTGCTCATGGGATGGTCGGTCCTCGGCCTCCTGTGGTTCAGCCGCGCGGTGATCTTCGTCGTCGCGCGCGTGCGCCGGCGCGGCGAGGTCTTGCCGCCCGCGCGGCTCCTGCCCTGGACCGTCGCTCCGGTGGCGTTCGCCGTCCTGGCCGTGCTCGGACCGGCCAACGTGCCGCTCTACGTCGTCTTCCGGCTGTCCCGGCCGGCGTTGGAGCGAAGCGTCGAAGCGGTGCTCGCCGCGCCGGACGACTATCCGCCCGATCCGATCGGCCCGGGCGAGCGCGTGACCTGGATCGGGCTCTATCCCGTCGAGAAGATCGAGCACGTCCCCGGCGGCGCGCGCTTCCGCATCGCGTGGACCGGCTGGCTCGACCGCTGCGGCTTCGCCTACAGCCCGGACGGTCCGCCGCCGAACCTGGGAGGCGAGGACCGCTACAGCGACTTCAGCGGCGACTGGTACCTGTGGGAGGAGTCGTGGTAGCTCAATCGAGAACCACGAGCCCCTTCGCGCTGTGGTCCAGCGGTCCGACCAGCGTCGCGACGCCGCCCGGGGTCACGCGGTAGAGCTCGGGGGTCGCGCAGCAGCCCGTCGCCCACCAGAACTCGCCCGTCGAGGAATCGAGCGCGCTGAGCGCGTTCGTCTCGTCGCCGGTCGCAAGCGGTGCTCCGAGCGGGACCGGCACCGGCGGCGCGGTCGGGTCGTCCGGGTCGATCGTCTCGAACGCGTTGGTTCCGCCGCCGAGCGCCGCGTTGCCCGAGCCGTGGTAGAGCAGACCGTCCTGCGGGTTGAAGCCGAAGAGCTCGCCGTCGCCGCCGTTGCCGAGCGTGGCGATGAAGGTGCTCGCGCCGGTGTCGGCATCGATCCGAAAGAGCGACTCCGGCGTGAAGCTGCCGTCGCCCGTGACGCCCCAGAGCCGGCCCGTGGCGTCGAAGGCGATCGCGGCGAAGAGCTCGCCGGTGGCGCCCTTCAGCTCCGGCTTTCCGTTGACCGGGTTGACCGTGACGAGCCTGCGGCCGGCCGGCGGTCCGGGCGTTCCGCTCCCGCCGGGGTGCCCGCGCTTCTTGCCCTTGCCGGGCGGCGGCGCCGGCCCCGCCGGCACCGCGTCGACGATCGCGTAGAGCTCGCCCGTGAGCGGGTGCCGCGCGAGCCCGTTCGCCGTGATCGTGAGCCCGGGCACGTCGATCGACACGCTCGAGAGCGTCGCCCCGGTGGCCGGGTCGAGCCGGCGCAGGAGGTTGTCGCGCGACGAGACCGAGTAGAGCCCGCCGGGCTCGTCCGCGCCGACGACGACGTCGATCGCGTTCGCCGGCCGGAAGCCCGGCGCCGCGTCGATCATGAAGGCCTGCGTGCTGAACGCCGCGCCGACGAGCGGCGACTGCGCCGGAATCGGGACGGGAAACGGGGTCGCCGACGCGGGCGCGGGCGCCGGCCCGACGACCGCCAGCGGGTTCGGCGGCGCGATGCTGCACAGGATCGTCGAGCCCTGGAAGACGATCTCGGGCGCCGCCGGGCCGTTGCAGATCGCGACGAACCACACCGGCGCGGTCGGCGGCGGGAAGAGCCCGGGCGAGTTGTCGACGAGGGGCGCCCACGTCACGCCGACCGTCGGCCCGCCCGCCGGGTCGGGCAGGAACGCCACCGGGTTGAGCGGGTTCGGCGGCGTGCTGTTGCGGATCGTCTGGCTCTGGGCCGTCGCCGTCGGGACGATCAGAAGCGCGGCGGCAAGGCGGGCGATGGCGCGCACCCGCGGAGTGTAGTCAGCGCGCGGTGGCGACACCACCGTGGCGGACGGGGTGCGCCCGTCGTGCGGAGGCGTCGTGCAGCCACGGTCCGACCTCGCCGTCCATGTGCAGGAGCAGAAGCGTGTGTTCGTCCGGCTCGAAGCGCGCCGCCGGCTCGAAGTCGCCGTCGTAGCGGGCGACGTTCGAGAGCCGCACCTCGTCGACGTGGCCCTTGAGCAGCGCGGTTCCGCGTCCCGCTCCGTTGACCTCGCCGCCGACGATGAGCGGCAGCGCGTTCGGCCGGCGCGCGCCCGCGGCCGGCAGGCTCGCGACGCGCTTTCCGTCGACGTAGACCTCGGCCGTCTCGCCGTCGAAGACGCCGGCCACGTGGTACCAGCGTCCGGTTTCGAGCGGCGTTTCCGCGCTCGCGATGCGGTACTCGCCGCCGACGTGCACGTAGAAGGTCGGCTTGCCCTCGCCCGCGAAGAGGCCGTACTCGCTCTGCTCGGTCTTGGCGACGATGCCCTGGCTGCCGCGCCACTCGTCGGCGCGGACGCGGCACTCGAGCGTGAACGGACCGTCGGCGAAGGCGACGCGCGCCGGGGGAACCGCGAGGTAGTCGTCCACGCCGTCGAGCGCGAGGACGGACGGGCCCTCCGGCTCCGGCGGGGCGGGGAGCGGGCCGGGCTCAATCGGCATCGGCGTCACCGTCTCCGGCAGCGCGACGCGCAGGTCCTCGCCGAGATACTCGGCGCGCAGGCGCAGCTCGGGAAGCGCGAAGGCGGCGTCGGCCGCTCCGGGGGCGCGGCTCGCGCGATAGTCGAAGTTCCTCGACTCCCGCGGGCCGAGCACCGCGTGCGCGTGCTCGGGCGCGAGGCTCCAGCGCGGGTCGACCTTCTCGGCGAGGAGCGTGACCTCGACCCGTCGGCCCAGCGGGTTCGAGAGCGTCACCTCGAAGCCGCCGTCGAAGCCGAAGGCCCCGTCGAGCTCGAGGTCGCCGTCGAAGCGCGGCTTCATCTCCGCGGCCAGCCGGCGCGCCTCGTCGCTCACCGTCCCGGTGACCTTGCGCGGGTCCGTCGCGGAGCCCACCGGGTACGACGTCACCGCGACGCGGTCGCGGCGCACGGTGACGAGCTCGTAGTGGTGGAGGTAGCCCGCCTCCGGAACCGCGCCCGACTGCCCGCCGCCGACCGTCGCGAGGGTGAAGTACTCGATCCCGTCGCGCGGGCCGTCGTAGCGCATGCGGTGGATGTGCCCGGCGAAGACGGCGCTGACGTTGCCCGCCTCCGCGAGCCGCGCGTGGACGCGCTCCCAGTCGTCGCCGTAGCCGCCGCCGAGCCAGCGCGGGTGGTGCAGGAAGACGAACACGTGCTCGGCGTCGCGCGCCGCGTTCAGCGTCTCGTCGAGGAAGGCGAGCTGCTCCGGGCTCATGCGCTGCGCCGCGGGCTCGCCGAAGGCCTTTTTGCCTGTCGTCGGATCGCCCTCGTCGGAGTACAGCACCACGAACCAGGAGCGCTTGTGCCGGAAGGCGTACCAGAGCGGTCCGAAGTGCTCCTCGTAGTTCGCCTCGTGCTCGCCCGGCGGGGCGTCCTCGCCGCGCCAGTACACGTCGTGGTTGCCGGCGACGGGGAACCACGGCATCGAGAGCGCGCCCATCGTCGCCTTGTACTCGCGCATCTGCGGGAGCCACTCCGGCGTCTGGTTGTAGCCCTGGATCAGGTCGCCCACCGTCATCACGAGGTCGGGCTCGACCAGGTTCACCTCCGCGACGGCCTCTTCGAGGATGCGAATCCCCTCCGGCGGACCGCCGGTGCGGTCGCCGAAGACGGCGAAGGTGAAGGCGTCCTCGGTCTCGTCGGGCAGCGCGAGCTCGACGGGGGAGGAGCGCGTCGTGCGGAAGCGGTCGTCGTCGGCGCGATCGGCCGGAAGAAAGACGGCGAGGGATAGGAGGAGTGTGAAGGCGAGGAACAGGCGCATGGTGGAGAGGTTAGCTCATTCGCTTCGACGGAGTACGTGAACCCGTCCGGCTTCGAAGCCGCCGAAAGCCTGCGTCTCGGCGCCGGGCCAGGTCACGCTCACCTCGCTGACCCCGGCCGCGTCTCCGAGGCCCACGTGGACGACCGGCGAGCTCGCCGCCTGGTAGCTGTAGGCGGTGCGCACCTCCCGGGTGATCGTGCGATCGCCGGCGCGGAGCATCACGCGCGCGTGCAGCACGTCGCCGCCGCGCGCGTCGACGGCGCGGAGACCGATCCAGTTGCCCCGACCCGGCACGCGGTTCAGGAAGAGGTGCGCCGGCCCGTCGCGGTTCACCACGAGCACGTCCACGCCGCCGTCGCCGTCCACGTCGCCGAAGGCGGCGGCGCGGCTCGTCGCGATGGCCGGGGACGCCGTTCCGCCGCGCGGCTCGACCGCCTCGAAGCCGCCGCCGGCGAGGCCGCGGAAGAGGAGGTTCGGCTCCGCGTAGCCGTCGTCCGGCGCGTAGCGCGGCATGCGCTGCATCACGCGGCCGTTGGCCTGGTACAGATCGAGCCGCCCGTCGTCGTCGAAGTCGGCCCAGCCCATTCCGAAGCGCGTGAAGGAGCGGCTGCGCCGCGCGAGCCCCGCGCGCGCGGTGCGGTCGGCGAAGATGCCGTCGCCGCGGTTCTCGAAGAAGGAGTCGGACTCGCGGTTCAGGTTGCAGACGATCAGGTCCTCGTCCCCGTCCTCGTCCACGTCGGCGACGGCGACGCCCATCC
>JANQEJ010000359.1 GCA_028278425.1 Planctomycetota bacterium
AGAGTCCCCAGAGTATGGAACTCCGCAGCCGCGCGGCGACGTCGCCCGCCTGCGCGAGGGCGAGCGCGGAGCCGCGGGTGCCGATGCGCAGCTTCACGACGCCGCCCCGGGCAGGTCGTCGAGGGCGTCGGCCGCCTCGGCGAGCTCGCGCGCGAGCCCCGCGTCCGCGCGGCGGAAGAAGCACTCGAGCGCGCCGGGACCGAGCTCCGCGGCGAGCTCCTGGAGCCCGGTGGTCGGCATGTGCGCGAAGCGGCGCGCCAGCGTCTCCGCCCAGCGGCGCACGGCGTCGCGCTGCGGCTCGTCGAGGCCGGCGAGCTCCTTCTTGAAGAGCCGCTCGATGCCGTGGACGGCCGTGCCGCGGTAGTGGCGCTGCAGGGCGGCGAGCATCGGACTGAGCGCGCGTTCGCCGACCGAGCGCCGCCAGCGCTCCAGCGCCTCGTCCACCAGCACGCGGGCGTCGCTCGACTCCTCGACGCGGCGGTCGCGGGTGCGGCGCGCCTCGTCGACCAGCTCGTCCATTCCGACGCGCTCGAGCAGCACCGCGCGCGCGTCGTTCGGGTCGACGTCGGGCGGAATGGAGAGGTCGACGACGAGCGGGCCTTCGCCGGAGGGCGCGTGGGCGGCCAGGCGCTCGAGGTCGGCGCGTCCGAGGACCGGTTCCGCCGCCGCGGTCGCGAGCAAGAGCGCCTCGACGGGCTCGGGCTCGGCGCGGAAGGCGTCGAGCGAGACGGCCCGCGTGCCGGACCCGAGCTCGGCGGCGAGCCGCTCGGCCTTGGCGAGCGTGCGGTTGACCACGAGGACCGGCCGGCCGTCGGTGACGAGCTCGCAGGAGCAGCGCTCGGTCATCGGCGACACGCCGACCAGCGCGACCGCACCGGGCGTGCGCGCGAGCCGCGCGCGCACGCGCTCGAGCGCGAGCTCGGCCAACGAGGTGTGGCCGACGCCCACGCCGGTCCGCTTGTGGACGCGGCGCGCGATCTTCAACGCCTCCTCGCAGAGCGGCCCGAGCCGCGGGCCGACGAGGTCGAGCTCGCGCGAGAGGTCGAGGGCGCGGCGCACCTGTCCGGCGATCTCGGTCTCGCCGACCTGCGCCGAGTCGAGCCCCGCGGTCACGAGGAAGAGGTGCTCGACCGCCCCCTCGCCCGACCAGACGCGGAAGGTGCGCTCGGTCTCGCCCGGCGTCGGCGCGCGTCCTCGGAGCGCTTCGAACACGCGCGCGCGGTAGGCCGCCGGCGGCACGTCCGCGGCGCGGCCGAACAGGACCTCGACGCGGTTGCAGGTCGCGACGTAGACGAGCTCCCGCACGTCGAGCGCGCGCGCCAGCGCGCGCACGGACTCGACCCGCCCCTCCTCGGGGAGCGTGTAGGGGGCGAGCCGTCCGACCTCGCCGTGACGCCAAGAGATCCCGATCGCGCAGGTCCGCTCCAAGAGATCCTCTACTTACTCCATGTCGGCCGCAGCTCTGTCACGGCCGCGTCATGGCGCCGCCTTTCTCGCCAGCGCGGCCAGGCAGAGGGGGTGGTCTCCCGGCGGATCGACCAGGCGGAGCTCCTCGCCGCCCGCCTCCAGGAAGGTCTTTCGGCCCCGGATGCCCAATTCTTCGATCGTCTCCAGCCCCGGGGTCAGGAACCCCGGGGTGGCGATCGCGACCCGGCGGGCGCCGCGGGCGGGGAGCTTCGCCAGCTCGTCGGCGGTCGCCGGTCCGAGCCAGCGCTCGGGGCCGAAGCGCGACTGGTAGGCGAGCGTCGCGCGGCCGGGGTCCCAGTCGAGGGCCGCGAGCAGCGCGCGGGCCGTGCGCTCGCAGTCGGCGGAGTAGCGCGCGCCCTCGCTCCGGTCGACGCGGGCGGGGATGCCGTGGAAGGAGATCAGGAGGTGGTCGGGCGGACCGCTCTCGAAGCGCGCGAAGGCCGCCTCGGCGCGCTCGGCGAGGGCGTCGACGTAGCCGGGGTCGTCGGGCTCCAGCGCCGCGGGCTCGACCCGGTCGCCCAGACCGAGGCGTTCCGCCGTGGCGCGCGTCAGCTCCTCGATGGTGCCGCTGCTCGACGCGGTGCGCTGCGGAAAGAGCGGCAGGACGTGGACGCGCTCCGCGCGCGAAGCCGCCTTCTCGATCACCGCGTCGACGCGCGGCGCTCCGTAGCGGTAGGCGAAGGAGACCGTGACGTCGTCCCCGGCGGCCTCCTGCACGCCCGCGGCCACGCGCACCGTTCCCGCGGCGAGCGGCGAGCCCTCCGGCCGCCAGATCGCGCGGTACATCGCCGCCGTCTTCGCCGGGCGCGTGCGCAGGATGATCCCGCGCAGGACCGGCAGCCAGAGCCACCGCGGCCAGTCGACGACCATCGGGTCGGCGAGGAACTCGCCGAGGAACGCGCGCACCGCCTCGGGCGTCGGCGCGGCCGGCGTGCCGAGGTTGACCAGGATGAGGGCGCGGCTCACGGGGTGGGACGGTACGTTGCGTCCGGTGGCGTTCGCAACGTAACGTCCGCCGAATGCGGAAGGTGGTCGTGCACCGGCCGGGCGGTTTCGAGCGGTTGGTCGTCGAGGAGCATCCCGATCCGGAGCCGGGTCCGGACGAGGTCGTCGTCGACGTCGAGGCGGCCGGCGTCAACTTCGCCGACGTGGCGGTGCGGATGGGGCTCTACGCCTCCGCGAAGGAGTACGTCGGCTGGCCGATCACGCCGGGCTTCGAGTTCGCCGGGCGCGCCGACGGTGAGCCCGTCTTCGGCGTGACGCGCTTCGGCGCGTACGCGTCGCGCCTCGCGGTTGCGCGCGGTCAGGTGTTCCCGCTGCCCGACGGCTGGTCGGCCGAGCAGGCGGCCGGCTTTCCGACGGTGTTTCTCACCGCCTGGTACGCGCTGCACAGCCTGCTCGCGGTGCGCGCGGGCATGGTGTTGCTCGTCCACTCGGCCGCCGGCGGCGTCGGCGGAGCCCTGCTCCAGCTCGGCCGCATCGCCGGGGCGCGGCTCGTCGCCGTGGTCGGCGCGCCGCACAAGGTCGAGACGGCCCGCGCGCTCGGCGCCGACGTGGTGATCGACAAGTCGGCCGAGCCCCTCTGGCCCGCCGCCGAGCGCGCGGCGCCGGAGGGCTACGACGGCGTGCTCGACGCGAACGGCGTCGAGACGCTGCGCGCGAGCTACGACCACCTCGCGCCCGAGGGCCGGCTCGTCGTCTACGGCTTCCACACGATGCTGCCCAAGGGGCGCGGGCGGCCGCCGCGCTGGCGGCTCGCGCTCGACTACCTCCGCACGCCGCGCTTCCATCCGCTCGCGATGACGACGGAGAACCGGAGCGTGATGGCGTTCAACCTCTCGTTCCTGTTCGACCGCACGGACGCGCTCGAGCAGGCGATGGAGCAGCTTCTCGCCCACGCGGGCGCCGGACGGATTCGACCGCCGGCGATCGAGACCTTTCCGCTCGACGACGTGGCGGCGGCGCACCGGCGGCTCCAGTCGGGGGAGACCGTGGGGAAGCTCGTCCTGATCCCTTAGGAGTCGCCGGGGAGCAGGAGGCGCTCGAGCCGGTCCGCCTCGCGCTCGCGGCTCTCGATCGAGCCGTCGGGCTGGTAGCGGCGCGGCACGCCGGCGCGGCGGCAGAGCGCGTCGGCCGCGCGCCCGCGGGCCCAGGCGGTGTGCGGCGACGTGGCGAAGTCGCGCTCGTCGCGCTGGCCCGCCCAGGTGTCGATGCGCAGCACCTTCAAGAGGAAGGGGACGGGTGCGTCGTCGCCGAGCGCGAGCAGGGTGCCGGCGCACTCGACGCGCACGTCGAGGTCGGGGTGCGCGCGCTCGCCCACCGCGAGCGTGGCGAGCCGCGCGGCGAAGCCGGTCGTGTCGGGAAAGCCCGCCAGGGCGACCGCGGCGACGACGTCGCCACCGTCGCCGGCGCGGGTCGGGGCCTCCTCGCGCTTCTCCAGCCGCTCCAGGATCAGCTCGGCGGAGGAAGGGTGCCGGCTGTGGGCGAGAAGGAGCGCGGCGCGGACCGAGCTGACGTCCATCCGGTCGAGCACCTCGGCGAGGGTGGCGAGCGAAGCGGCGTCGAAGGCCACCGGGTCCGGGCCGGGGAGCTCCTCGGCGAGCAGGCGCTCGAACGCGAGCGGCTCGGCCTCGAGCCAGCCCGGCGGGAGGCTCCGCGGCGGCGGTCCCTCGGGACGGGGGTCCCCGCTCGCGCAACCGGCGGCGAGGGCGAGGGCGGCGATCCAGGCGCGCATGCGCGGATCTTATTCGCGGAGAAACCCGGGAAGGAAGTGCCACCGTTCGGCGGGTGGGCCGGTCGGTCGGGGCGTCGGGCGCGCCACGGCGGCGCGTCGGCGTCTTTCCAAACGCTCAACGCTCGGAGGAACTCCCTTGAATCGACCCCTTCTGCTCCTGTCCAGCGCCTTGGCGGTGTTTGCCTGCGGGGTGCCGGCGGTCGCCGGCGCGCCCGCGGACGGCGCGCTGCGCTTCTTCGTCTCGACGACCGCGGACGTGGCGTCCGCGCCGACGCATCCCTTCTTCGACGACGGCGATCTGATCCTCGTGCGCGACGGCGAGGATCCCCGGCCGGTCTTCCAGATCGGACACTGGGCCGCCACGACGGGCATCGCGATCGGCGACGTGGACGCGGTTGCGCGGCGGCCCGGCGAGCTGCCGGGGACGTACCGCTCCTTCGCCTTCTCCTTCCTCTCGGACGAGGGGGCCGTGAAGGACGGCGACGTGCTCGGCATCAACGCCGGCGGCGGCTTCGACGTCCTGATCTCCGAGGCCACGATCGTCACGGCCCTGGGCGACCCCTCGGCGAACGTCGACGTCGACGCCTTCGATTGGGACGCGAGCGGCCGGCTCTACTTCTCGCTGCAGAACGACCTCTCGGGGACCCTCCTCGGCGTCGTGGAGAACGGCGACGTCCTGCGGCTCGAGTTCGACGGCACGGTCCAGCGCGTTCTGACCGAGCTCGACGTCGAGCAGAGGTTCTTCGACGCGACCGGACAGGCCGTCTCCATCGGCGACGTGCACGGGCTCGCGGTCGAGAACGGCGACGTTTGGGTGTGCATCCAGTCGCCGAGCGACTTCGACGGCGGGATCCTCGACACCGGCGCGTCGCCGTCCTTCGTTCTCACCGAGGCCCAGGCCGGGCTCGGCGGGGCGGAGATCGACGCGTTCGAGATGGTGGAGGAGGGGGACCTTCTTCCGACCATCCACATGACGTCCGCCGAGGCGTCCGCCGGCGCGTCGACGACGGTCTTCTTCCACGGCGACCCCGGGGGCGTCTTGCTCGTCCTCTGGTCGGGGGCTTCGGGGTTCTACCCGTTCGCCTCGACCCCGGGCTTCGGGGCCTGGTTCATGGATCCGGCGGATCCGTGGCTGGCGACGATTCCGACGCTCCCGGCGCTGCCGCTCGCGCCGCTCGACGGCACCGGGCGCTACCAGGTGGACTACACGATGCCGGCGGCCGTGGCGGGGCCGGGCTTCACCGGCAACGTGGGGTGGACGTACCAGGTGATCGACGTGAGCTCGCTGGAGCTCTCGGCGCCCTTCCGGGTCGACCAGCCCTGAGGCCAAAAAAGGAGCCCGCGACGCGCCGTCGGCGTGTCGCGGGCTCGTGCTCGGTTCCGCGCTTTGCTTAGTGGCCGGGATAGCGCAGCAGGAGTCCTTCGTGCGGGGAGTAGCACCGCAGCCCGTTCTCGTCGGACACCCACAGGCGCCCCATGGGCATCAGCGCCTTGGGGGCTTCCCAGGCGGCGAAGGACCACTCGCCGTGACGCGCGGCGGTGAAGCCCTTGCCGTCGGGTCCCTGCGCGAAGTACTCGTCCTCGCGGATCTCGACGGTCCAGTAGGTCCAGGGGGAGGTCAGCGAAGAGCCCTCGCTCGCGTGGCGCCGCAGGGCCGCCATCGTCGCGGGGACGGCGGACTCCAGGCCCCGTTCGCCGCCGTTCAGGAAGGAGCTGTCCTTGTCGTAGAACCTCGGCGTCAAGCTGTCCTCCCAGACGGCGAAGCGCTCACCCTCGAAGAGGGCCCAGATGCCGCGGCGGGTGAGCGTCGGTCCGTCCACCGGCGGCGAGCCGAGGTCCAGCGGGCCCTGGCTCGAGCCGTTCGACGCGTCCACGAGCCAGGCCTGTCCGTCCTCGGAGACGACGAGCAGGTGCCCGGGCTTGTGGGGCATGAAGACCGGCGTGCGCCCGATGCCGCCGAGCGTGTTGAGCCGCGCCGACCAGCGCGGCTGCGAGTCGCCGCCGAGGCGCAGGATGCGGCCCGAGCGGTCGGCCAGGATGTGATCGTCGCCGACCGGGACCGGGAGCGCCTCGACGCGCTTCGACGTCGCGAACGCCCGCTCCGCGGTGCGGTGCATGTGGACCTCGAGGTTGGCCGGGTCCTTGATCGTGTGGCTGAGCGGCTCGAAGCCGTCGTGCTCGAAGCGGAGCTCGAGCTCTTCGCCCGGCGCCGTCTTGGCGACGAACGGCGTCACGCGGGTCTGCCCGTCCGGGAAGAAGGCGCGCGCGCCGGTGGGGATGGAGGTCACCTGCCACGGCAGGAGGTGCTCGCTCGGGTCGTTCGGGCAGCCCTCCTCCAGAGTCAGGAGCGCCGCCGCGTGGTCGCCGGCCTCGGCCTGCTCCACGGCGGTCCGGAACGCCCGCCAGTGGTCCCGGGCTTCCTGGATCTCGACCTCGACGAGGTCGCGCAGCTCCTCGAAGGAGTCGGTCTCCGTCAGGCGCTGGTAGGTGGACACCGCGCGCTCGAGGTCGCCGGCGGCGTAGTGCGCGCGGGCGGCGCCGAGGAGCATGTCCTGTTCCTTCTCGAGCTCCTTGTTCGCGAGCTGCGCGCGGAGGACGGCCCGCTGCTCCCGCCGCTCCGTGATCGCCCGGTGGACCTCGTTGAGGCGGAAGAAGAACGACTCGACGTCGTCGTCGTTGTCGTAGTCCTCCGAAAGGCCCATGAGCTGCTGGAGGAGCGTCTGCAGGCGCTCTTCCGCGTGCAGGTCTTCGACGGAAGCGTGTACCGACACGTCGAGCTCGTTGCGGCGCTTTTCGATGCGAAGCGTCAGGACGTTGAGCAGGTCGACGCGCTCCGGCCACTTCTTGCCGCCGCCGACGTGCGGCGGCTTCGGGAGCTCGAGCGAGCGCTTCAGGCCCAGGAGCGGGTCGCCGAATTCACACTCCTGCTCGATCGCCTCGTAGCGATCCATCCACTCCACGCGCTTGGTGTCGTCCGCCTCCTTCTTGAGCGCGAGCACCGTCGAGCGAAGCGAGCTGACGCGCTCCGAGTCGTCGGTGGGGAAGTACTTGGTCATCAACGACAGCGCGACGTCGGGGCGGTTGAGGTTCTCCTTGATCTCCTCCATCCGCGTCGCGTGCGTGTGGCGGACCTTGAAGTGCACGAGGCCGACCAGCGAGAGCATCAGGATGACCGAGAGGGCCACGACCGACTTCCAGCGCCGGCGGCGCTTGCGGGCGACGAGGGCGCGGGCTTCGATCAGGAGACCGTGCGCCTCGGAGTGGTCGGGAAGCTTCTTGAGGACGGCGCGGATCGGCGTCGTCGCGCGCTCGCCGTCGCCGAGGTCGACCAGCTCGCGGGCCACGTCGAGCAGCCAGCGCGTGCCTTCCTCGATCAGCCCGGTCTCGAGCATGCGGCGGCCGAGCTCGACGCGAACCTGCGGCTTCGCGGGAAGCTGGCGTCCGGCGAGGCGCAGCAGCGTGCGCGTGCGCGTGGCGAGGCCGCGTTCCTGGAAGTTGCGTGCGAGGCGCAGGAGCTCCGAGAACGAGCGCGCGTCCGGCTCGTCGGCGACGACGAGCCGCAGGGCGGTCGCGTGCAGCACCGTGAGCTCGTCGGCGCGGTGCGCCTCGACGAGCTGCGACCAGCGCTCGACCGACGCCCGGGGGTCCAGGTGCACGCGGTCGAGCTTGCGCAGGATGGCGCGCGCGTTGGGCGCGGAGAGCGTCGGGAGGACGTGGCTCAGGCGGCCGCTGTCCCACTCGCCGACGAGCAGCTCCGCGTCGCCAACCGGCGGCGGGCCGGGCGGGGAGGCGCGCACCCAGCCGGTGAGGCGCGTGGCGGCGCGGCCGACGCGGCCCAGCTCGAGCTCCTTCTGGGCGGCCGCGAGGAGCTCGCGCGGTTGCGCGAGGCGGATGACGCCCTGGGTGTAGTGTTCGTGGACGTTGGACCGGCACTGGCGCAGCGGCCAACCGAGCCGGTCGGCGATCTCCTGCAGCGTGGAGTGACCCTCGCACTCCTCGAGGAAGTCGCGGACGTCGGGCTCGAAGCGGCTGACGTCGAGCGCGCGCGGGATGTCGAAGTCCTCGATGACGACGCCGGTCTCTTCGCCCTCGTCGGTGAGGCGCGCGTGCTCGAGCAGCATGTACTCGACGGGCATGCCCTGGCCCCAGGGCTCGTCGCTGGCGGCCTCGCCCTCGCTGCGCTTCGCCGCCTGCCGCGGCGCCGGGAGCGGGCCGGGCTCGAAGCGGAAGTGCAGGTTCGACGTCTCGAGCATCCGGTAGAACGTCTCGAGCCGCTCGGCGCGCGCGATGGCCTCGCGCCGCTTCGTCTCCATCAGCGGCTTGGGGTCGGCCGCCCAGGCGCGCTGCGAGCGCTCGCGCCAGACCTCCTCGTCCTCGTCCGGTCCGGCGAGCAGGTAGAGCATGCCGCCCTTGAGGCCGAGCGCGCCGGAGACCTTCTCGCCGTAAAGGGTCAGAACGCCGTCGCGTCCGCCGCGCGCCAGCCCTTGGAGCAGTTCGCCGAGGCCAATACCGGCAACGTCACCCTGGAAGCTCATGGGGAGTCCTTACTTCTTCCGCGTCTGTGGTCCGGCTGTGGTGGGGGCAGGGCCCAGGTCCGGACGACTCGGGCCCTATCGACCGGCGGCGGGGGGTCCCTGGAGCGCCAAAAGCGATCTCGGGGCGCTAGACGGTGGCCAGCCGCCGGCGCAGCCGCGCGAGGTCCTCGGGGGTGTCCAGGTCGTCGAGGATCCCCTCGTCGTCGACTTCCTCGGCGAGGAGCGGGGCGGCTTCTGCGCGCAGCGCGCGCAGGGGGACGCTCGGCGAATCAGGGCGCCACCCGGAAAGGAGTTCTCGCCCGCAGACGACCGGGTGGCCGAAGCGCGGGCCGTCCGGGCCGTCGAGGCAGGGAGCGAGCCAGCCGCGGGGCGGCGCTCCGGCGGCCTCCCACGCCTGCGCGAGCTGCGCGAAGACCGCGGCGTGGACGAGCGGAACGTCCACCGGCGCGAAGCAGAGGTCGAGACCGGGCCTGTGCTCGCGGGCGAGCAACACCCCGCCGGTGCGGCCGGCGGCCCAGTCGGCGTTGTAGGCGAGCTCGCAGCCCGCCGGCGCGGCGGCGGCGATCGCCTCGTGGTCGGCGCCGGTCACGATCAAAGGCGGCGCCGCGTCCAGGTTCCGGCCGGCGGCGAGCAGGAGCGCGAGCGGCGTCGCCGGCTCCGCCTCGCGAAGCCGGACGAGCGCCTTGCACGCGCCGAGCCGCCGGGACTCGCCGGCGGAGAGGATCACCAGGGCCGGCGCCGTCACGGCGCTAGGCCCCGACCCATCTGTCGTAGAGCGCCCGGGCGCGGTCGGGATCCTCCGTGCCCTCGACGAGCGCGCGCCCGTCGGCGAAGACGGTCAGGCGGTGGCCCTCGACGGAGAAGCGCAGGAGGTCGCCGGCGGAGCGCAGGTCGTCGGCCACGTCCCGCAGCCGCTCGCGCAGAGCGTCCGGATCCGGCGGGCGCACGCCGCCGACCACCTGCACGGCGTTGCGGCCGCAGAGGACGACGGGCCGCCTCCCCGGGTCGGCCTCGAGAAACGGGAACTCGCGCCGCCCGCAGCACGGGCAATCCGCGTCGCGGCCGGCGGACACGCGCCTGCACTCCCCGGTCCAGACGTCGACGCGCAGGAGCGCCGGCTCGATCGCGCGGTCGCCGGCGAGGATCCGCAGGGCGAGCCCCGCGGCGATCCCCGCGACCGCCGCGACGGCCGGCAGGATCACGCCGGCGGTGTCGCAGGTCGGAAGCGCCCCGGGCGGGGGCGGGTCGGGGAAGACGCAGCGCAGGCACGGCGCGCCGTCCGCGTCCGGCAGGACGGGCAGGACGAGACCCTCGGAGCCGACGACGCCGGCGTACACCCACGGCAGGCCGCGCTCGACGCAGAAGTCGTTCAGCAGGTAGCGCGTGGGCAGGTTGTCGGTGCCGTCGAGCACGAGGTCGCACCCCGCCGCCAGCTCGCCGAGGTTGCGCGCGTCCAAATGCGCCGCGTGGGGAACGACGCGCGTCGGCCCGCCGATCCGCGCGAGCGTCTCCGCCGCCGCCTCGACCTTGGGGGTGCCGGCTTCCGCGTGGCGATCCTCGAAGAGGATCTGGCGCGGGAGGTTGGTGAGCTCGACCACGTCGCGGTCGACGAGCACCAGCTCGCCGACGCCCGCGCGGACGAGGTTCTGCGCGAGCGAACCGCCGAGGGCGCCGCAGCCGACGAGGAGGGCGCGGGCTTCCTCCAGGCGCGCCTGCCCCGCTTCGCCCAGCGGCGCGAAGCGGACCTGCCGGTCGAAGCGCTCGCTCACCGCAGGAACCACCAGGCGATGAGCGCGACCAGAACGAGCACCGCGACGCCCGCGACGGCGACCGGCACGAGCGCCCCCGCGTCGCCGGAGGGGACCTGGTCGATCTCGACCCAGTTGAACATCTCGCGCACGCGCGGATCGAGCTCGGCTCCGCAGTGCGGGCAGTGCTCCGGCGGACCGGAGGCCGGCTCGCGCTGGTCGTACTCCAGCGGGATGACGCCCTTGCAGCTCATGCAGTAGTGGTTGCGCGGTCCGCCCCCTTTCGCGACGCCCGGCGCCTGCGAGCGCTCGCGGTAGTGCTCGATCGCCTCGCGGTTCTCGTCCTTGCGCGCCCGGGACCAGTGGCGCTCGGAGACGTTGCCCCAGCTCGGCTCTCGTTCGGCGGATTCGTCGCCCATGGCGAACCGCCAGGGTCCACCTCTCAGAGCTGGAGCGTCAAGCCCAAATACGGCCCGGAGAGCTCGAGGTCCGCCTCGACGTCGCTGCCGAACGATCCGAAGTCGGCCTCGACCATCGCGTAGCGGTATCCGATCACCAGGCCGCCGCTGACGGTGTCACCGCCGAGGAAGCGCCACGCCGCCATCGCGTCGGCGTCCATGAACGTGACGTCGTCGATCCCCGTGTCGATGCCGAACCCGGTCGCGACGACCGAGATCTCGAAGTCTCCGGCGGCGATCGCCCCGCGCGCGGCGAGGACCGGGACCGTGAACGACTCGGACGCCCCGACCTCGAGGCCGGTCGTGACCGAGCGGATGTTCGCGTCGAAATCGATCGACGCCGCGCCGAGCCCGATCCCGAGGTCGACCGTCTCGCCGGGGATCAGGTCCCAGACGATGCCCCCGTCGACGAAGCTCAGCTCGAGCTCGGAGTCGACGACGTCGCCGGCGGTGATGATGACGCCCCCGAGGTCGAGCTGTCCCTCGGCCACGCCCCGCCCGCCGAAGTCGCCGTTGTACAGGCTGACCCAGGCGTCGAAGGGTCCCCAGTCCGCGTCGGCGCGGGGCGCGAGCCCGTCGTCGTCCTCGTCGGCGCCGAGCGCGTCCGCGCTCGACCGGACGCTCGCGACGGAGGCGGACACGGCGATGTCGCCGTCGAGGCCGAGCGGACCGTACCGCGGCGTCACGGAAGCGCTCGGAACGGCGTTGCAGCTCGCCGCGAGCGCGAGAATCCCCAGCACGGGTACTCGGTGTTTCATCAGGATGCCTCGCCCATGGCGACCGAAGGTGGGGACCGAGTTCCGCGCGGGGCGCCCCAAGCATCGGTCGCGACCGGCGGCGGATTGAAGGCAAATCGCCGAATGGGCGTCGGCGCGGCCGCCCCCGCACCCTTGACAAGTCCCGGCCGTCGCCGGAAGCTCTTTCGCCCGCTGGCTGGTGAGTGTAGCTCAGTCGGTTAGAGCGCCAGATTGTGGATCTGGAGGTCGGGGGTTCGAGACCCCTCACTCACCCCATTTCTTCCGGCCCTGCGGGTCGCGCGGAGTGTGGCTCCCGAGGTCCGTTGGTGTCGCCGTCGCCCTCGTCACCAATCGTACGTCGAATAGTCATCCGTCCAATTCAAGTGGTAGTAGGGCGACGAGGCGTACGCATCGTACGTAAACGTGTGCGTCTCATCGATGACCCCGTCGTTCTCCAGGTCCCGGAGGACAATCGCGGCGCCCGGCGACACGTTGGGTGGCGACGCAATCACCTGAAAGCAGCGAACGCCTTGGGCGTCGACGAAGGGGCGCATCTCATCGGCCAAGGTCAGCCCGGGTAGAGCGCTCTCGTCGTAAAGGAGCGTCAGGGTCGGCGACGCCAGGTCCGAGAGTTGGTACAGGCTGCCCGTGGCGCTCAGGATCAGAAGGAACCTGCCTTCCGGGTCGACCGCAATGTCCTCCACGCCACCGCCGATCCTGCCCTGGAAGACGGTGGTTTGGACCGGGGAAACAGGGGAGCGGTTCTCCGGCGCGACGTAGGTCCCACCCACGAGCTCGCCAGACAGCGTCGAAAGAGGGCTGGGGGTGCCGACGCCGGCAACGGCCGTATCGCGGAACGTGTAGTAGCCGCCAACCTGTGGCGGAAACAACCACTTCTCGATCTTCGTGTCGCCCGTTCCGGGCATCGTTCCCGCGACGTAGATCTCCGCCGGATGTCTCGCCGAAAGATCGACGAAGGAATAGGAGTAAGGGAAGGGGCCGGCTTCGTGCTGGTAGTACGCTTCCTGGCTCGGATCGCTCGCGTCGGGTCCGATTTCCGTTGCCCAAAGCAGAAGGCCTTCCGCCTCCAAGGTGGTTGACCCGGCTCCCGGAGCTCCCTCGGGAACGGCCACGGCGATCGTGACGAGCTGGTCGGGATAGGCGATGACTGTGCTCATGTTGGAACTGAGCAGCGGATAGCCGCCCGGACTCTTCCCGCCGCCAATGAGCATGTCGCCGTCGTTGCCGTTACATGCTGCGAGGCACGACACGAAGAGCAGCGGTGCGATGTGACACTTCAAGAGAACCGATTCTCTGAAGGAGCATCATCATCTCGATACAAGAGCTTGAGCGTGACCATCAACCGCGAGACAGGAAGCAACCAGCGCTGCCGTTCCCGCGATGGCGGATATCCCGTTCCACCGAGCCGGTCACGGTCTGAGGTCGGTGGAGCCGTCTCCAAGAGTCCAAGCACAGTCCGAGCGCGTTGCGGCGTCGATGTGGTTTCTCCGCTGAGCGCGAGCTCGTGAGCCTACCGTCGAGCACCTTTCGGCGCCCTGTCAACCCCTGCGTTCCGGCTTGAGGGTCGGGGCTTGCGACCCCTTTAGCTCGCCCCGACCCCGTGGTGAGCCCTTCTAGCTGCCGGGCAGCGTGTCGCTCTTGCTCGACGTCACCTTCAGGTACTTGTACCCCGGCGCGTCCTGGGTGAACTCGTTCGAGTTGGCACCGCTCTGGATCGTCTTGTCGCCCGCCGGCGAGTAGTTCCCCCCGACGACCCAGTACTCGTCGTTCGTATCACCGGACGTGCTCGGGTACGCCGTGTAGCGGCCGTCGACGCCCATGCCGCCGCCGAAGATGACGTGGGTGCCGGCGTCGTCCTCGAGCGGAGGGAAGTACTTCGTCTGCTCGATCGCCGGGACCGTGGCGAAGGTGCCGTAGTCCGTGACGTCCGATTGAACGTAGGAGCTGCCCTGCTTCCAGACGGTCTGGGCGAACGTGAAGAACTCGGCGGTGGTCTTGTTCTCGTGCTCGACGGTCCAGCCGAACTCCGTTGATTCCGAACCGGGCTTGTCGACGCCCGGCTCGAGGACCCAGTGCTGCTTGATGGCTCCGGTGTTGTCGGTTTCGGAGTAGGCGTAACCGAGCACCCGACCCCGGGCGTTGGTTACGCGCATGATGTTCCCCTGCGGCAGAATCGTAGTCATCGAGATTCCCCCTCGTTGTTGTTTGGTTGACGCGCGCTTACGCGCATCAAGGAGTTTCACAGGGCAGTTCCGAAACCGCAAGCACGTGCATCCGAACGGACCACGACGCGCGCGGAACGGTTTTCCGGACGCGCTCCAGGACGTCGTTCCACGCCGGCGTGGGCTCCGCTCCGGCGCGGGTGAGCAGGCCGAGCATCTCGGCGGCCATGCGCGGGTAGGGGCAGGAGGTCGCCCGGCCGGCGAGCTCCGCCACCTCGCCCTCCGCGGGCTCCGCTCCGGCCGCGAGGGCGAGCGCGCGGCAGAGGAGCGTCGACCAGGCGCTGCCGATCGCGTGCCAGCAGCGCTGTGCCTCCGCGGCGAGGGACCGCGCCGCTTCCCGGTCGCCGGCGCGCCAAGCGATCGCGGACTCCAAGCGGCAGACCATGCCCTCGAGATCGAGGTTGCCGATCCCTCGCACCGCTTCGATGAGCTCGTCGTCCGCGGCCAGCTCGGCTCCCGCGCGGTATCGGGCGGCGCGCCCGAGCCAGGTCGCACGACCTTCGAAGAACGGGTGGCGGCACCGCGCGGCGAGCGCGCGCGCCTCCTCGGCGACCTCGCGCGCTTCGTCCGGGCGAAACGCCTCGAGCAGCGACGAGGCGCGGTTCAGAAGGGCCGAAAGCCGCGACGGGATGCGCTCGTAGAGCTCCGCCGCGCGCGCGTGCTCGTCGGCGGCGGCCTCGTAGCGCCTTTGCCGGTAGCAGAGAAGACCGCGCACCTCGGCCAGGCTGCCCTCGATGTGGCGGTCCCTTTGCGTTTCCGCCCAGCCCTCGATGTCCGCGAGAACGCGCTCCTGCTCCTCCACCGTGGAGTGCCGCGCCGCGTTGACGCGCACGCGCTGGCGCAGGCGGTCGAGCTCGGGATCGTCGAAGGGCTCGATCGCCTCCGCGCGGGCGAGAGCGCGGTCCGCGTCGGTCTCGTGCATCGACACCGCCGCGCGGACGAGCTCCTCCATCCGATCGGTGGCGTCGCCGCGCCGCGCCGTGCGGCTCAGCTCGTACATGACGCGGTCGAGCGCTCGGGGCGTGAACTCCATCAGCGCGATGCGGCACCACTCGGCGAGGAGCGCCGCCTCGCCGTCGCCGTCGGCCTGCCGGCGCAGCGTGTGCAGCCCCTCGGCGAGCAGCACCTCCGCCTCGGCGAGCCGACCCTCGTTCGCCATGGCGCCCGCCGCGTCGATGGCTTCGGGCGCGACCTCGTCGAGCTTGCCGGCGGCGGTCAGGTGGTAGAGCCTGCCGAGCGTCCCCGGTGCCAGCGCCGCGGCGACGCGCCCGTGGAGCTCCTGGCGCTTCTCGTCGCCGGCGCCGTCGAAGACGGGCGAGGTGACGAGCGGCTCGGCGCGGCCGTCCCGCCGGCGGCGGATCGCGCCGGCGCGCTCGAGCATGGCGAGGCGCCGGTCGATCTCGTCGGGCTCCGCCTCGCTCAGGCGCGCGAGGCGCTCGGGCTCGGTGCGCGGCCAGGCGAGGGTGATCCACGCGAGGAGCTCTTCCTGTGCCTCGCCGAGGTCGGCGGCGTCGCCCGCGCGCGGGCGCGGCGGCACGACGCGGAGCCCGGCGTGAAGCCGCTCGAGCGACGCGCGGTCGACGGCGATCTCCTCGCCGCTCGACCGGCCGAGTCCGGCGCGCACCCACGCGTCGAGCTCCTCGGCGACGCGTGCCGGATCGCCGTCGGTGCGCAGGAAGAGCTCGCGCGCCGCGTCCTCGCGCAGGTGGAACAGGCGGTCGGGACCGGCGAAGAGGGAACGCAGGTCGTCCTCGGTGAAGCTCGCGCCCGGGGCGTCCTCGTATCCCGCGGCCACCTCGCGCACGAGCGCGTGTGCCTGCACCGGCGCGTCCTCGCCGCGCAGCAGGTGCAGCGCCTCGACCGCGGAGCGCGGCCGGTCCGCCGGATCCGGCGCGAGCAGCTTCGCGAGCGTGTCGGCGACGTGCGGGGGCGCGTCGGGCACGAGCTCCGTGATCGGCGTCGGTGGCTCGGTCAAGCGCGCGTTGATCAGCGCGTTGATGTTCTCCGCCTCGTGCGGGCCGCGGCCGGCCAGCGCCTCGAACGCCATGACGCCGAACGAGTACAGGTCGGAGCGCGCGTCGGGCTGCTCGCCCCGCAACTGCTCCGGCGCGCAGTAGGCGGGCGTGCCCAGACCCGCCAGCGCGCCGGAGAGGTCCGGCGCGATCGCGGCGCCCGCGGACAGGCCGAAGTCGAGCAGCACGGGCCGGCCGCCGGCGTCCACGAGAACGTTGGCGGGCTTCAGGTCGCGGTGGACGACGCCGACGGTGTGCACGCGGGCGATCGTCTCGAGCAGCGCGAGCGAGACGTCGCGCACGTCCTCCCAGCTTCCGGTGGCCGGGCGTCCGGGGAACGGCCGGCCCTCGACGAGCTCCATGGCGAGGAAGAGCCCGTTCTCGTCGACGCCCTCGTCGAAGAGGCGCGCGACGCCGGCGGGCCGCAGCAGGCGTTGCGCCGAGATCTCGCGCCGGAGCAGCGAGAGCTCGAAGGGCGACATCTCCGGCAGGAGCTTGACCGCCACCGGCTGCTCGGTGAGCAGGTCCTTCGCGTGGTAGACCGCGCCGAAGCCGCCGGCGCCGATGCGCTTGGTGAGCTCGTAGCGGCCGGCGACCACCCGCGGCAGCTCCTCGGGGAGGAGCTCCGGCGGCCGGTGCCCCGACGACGCCGAGCCCGGGTCGGCGAAGACGACGCTCGGCGGCACCTCGAGGAAGTCGCCGACCTGGTCGTGCTCGTCGAGCATCCGCTCGACCTCGGCGCGCAGCTCCTCGTCGGTGCCGCAGGCGTCGTCCAGGAGCGAGGCGCGGTCGTCGACCGGGGCGTCGAGGCACTGCAGGAAGAGCTCCTTCGTCCGCCGGAAGAGCTCTTCGTTCATGCCATCTCTTTGCGCAGCCAGGTCCGGGCGGTCTGCCACTCCCGCTCGACCTTGCGCACGGACACGTCGAGGATCCGGGCGACCTCCTTGACCTGGAAGCCGCCGAAGTAGCGCAGCTCGACGACCTTGACCATCAGGGGGTCCATCTCGCCGAGCTTCTCGAGCGCATCGTCGAGGGCGACCACGTCCACGTCCTTCTTCTCGTAGCTCTCCAGGATCTCGTCGAGGGGGACGGGGCGTCCCGACGGCTTGCGCTTCTCGCGGTTCTTGCCGCGCGCGTGGTCGACCAGGATCTGGCGCATCGCGCGGGCGGCGAGGGCGAGGAAGTGGTCGCGGTCGCGCCAGTCCTGGCCCTCGCCCTGGAAGAGCTTCAGGTAGGCCTCGTTGACGAGCGCCGTCGCCCCCAGGGTGTGGTCCGCCCGCTGGCCGCGCATCTCGCGCCGCGCCATCCGGTGGAGCTGGGCGTAGATCAGCGGGAGAAGCTCCTCAGCGGCCCGCGGATCTCCGTGGGTGAGCCTCCCGAGGAGCCGCGTGATGGAGGTCGCCTCGTCTTGCTCGGGGTCGTCGGACAAGGGAGGGGAATTCTTTGGCGGACGCGGCGGCGAGCCGTCGTTCCCAACACTAGGACGGGGCAAGCGCTTCGGCCGACCCGTCCATCCTAACAATCGCCGACCCGGGGGAGAGAGGCCCCATCCGGCGCCGGGCCGCTTCGGGGCGAGGCGGCCCGGGCCGCCCACCACCGCGTCGCAGCCATGGCATCGCTATTCGGACAGGATCTGGAGGTCGCCTTCCACACTCCCCAGGACGGGAGCTTCCGGGGCGAGCTGGTCGACACGCGCATGACCGGCACGACGACCACCGTCGTCGTCGAGTTCGCCGAGGACGGGCCCGACCTTCCCGCCGGCGAGCGGGCCACGGTCGTCTTCACCGGCCGGAGCCTGAAGAATCCGCTCCAGGCGGCGGGCCACGTGGTCGCCTGCCACCGGAACGACCGCGGCGCGGTGCGCTACACCGTCCGGTGCGAGGGGGCGACCGGCGCCTCGCTGGGTCCGATCGTGTGCCGCCGCGGAGCGCCGCGGGTCCGCCCCGAGGCGGAGCCGCCGGTCACGGTCCGCGCCCGGCCGGTCGGTGCCACGGCGGCGGTGGAGGTTGAGCTGCGGGACGTCTCGATCACCGGTCTCTCGCTCTTCGTCCCCCCGGAGGCGGAGGGGATCCTCGCGTCCGCGTGGAAGCTGGAGCTCACGCTCGAGCTCGCTCCGGACCAGCCGTGCTCGCTCGTCGGCTACGTCCGCTACCGCCGGCCGGCCGGAAGGTTCGTCCACTACGGCCTCGAGTTCGACCGCGCCGCGACCCCGAACTTCGACGCGCAGAGGGAGGCGGTGGTCGCCTTCGTGATGGGGCGGCTGCAGCGCCGCTCCGGCGACCGCTCGGCCGGGTAGCTAGAACGCGTAGGCCCAGTGCCCGAGCGACGTCCCGTCGACGGCGACGTGGAACGTTCCCCGCGCCGATCCCGGGCGGTCGCCCTCGGCGCGCTCCAGGACGAAGACGTGCTCGCCGTCGGCCTGCGCCCGCGGGCCGAGGTCGAGGACGTCCACCGCGCCGGAGCCCGGCTGCGGGAACACGGTGACCGTGACCTTCGCGCCCGGTCCGAGGCGCCGCCCGGCGGCGTCGCGCGGCGTCACGAGAAGCGGCAGGCGGTGGCGGTTCATCGCGACGCCGGGGTCGGGCGTCTCCCAGTAGACCGCGCTCGCCGCGGGGGCGACCGGGCCGGCGGCCTCGACGCTCCCGGCGACGCCGAGGGCGGCGCCGTCGACGAAGACCTCGACGGGAAGCTCGCCCGCGCTCGCGGGAGCGGCGAAGGACGCCGCGTAGCGACCGTCGCCCAGGTCGGCGAGCGCCGCGTGCGTCGCGATGCCGGGGATCGACACGTCGACGGCGTGTCCGGCGCCGAGCAGCGCGCCGGAAGCGTCGCGCGGCACGACGCGCAGCTCGAAGGCGTCGGCGGTCCCCGCGCGCACGCACTCCGGCAGGACGCGCAGCGTCGTCGCGGCGGCCGAGACGGCACCCGCGACGCGCACCCGCGGGCGCACGCGCACCGCGAATCCGTCGAAGCTCGCCTCGACGCGGTGCTCGCCCGCGGTCGCGCCGGCCTGGAAGGAGCGGACGAAGGTGTTGCCGCCGGCGTGGGCGACGGGACCGAGCGGCGTGAGGCCGGGCGCGTCGATCGTGACGACGGCGCCGCCGTCCAGCGGGTTGCCCGCGGCGTCGTGCGCGAAGGCGGTGACGTCGAGCGTGCCGAGCGGCGCGAGCGTCGACGCGGAGAGCGATAGAAGCTCGGGCTCGACCGCGACCAGCGTCGTGTTCGGCGGCGTGCCCGGGAACTCGAGCGTGACCCCGGAGGGAAAGGCGACCGACAGGTCCACCGCCGCGGCGTCGCCCAGCCCGAAGATCGCGCGGTGCTCGCGCTGCGACGCGGTCGCCCCGTCGCCGCCGATCCAGCGGACGTGGGGGAGGCCGAGCCCGTCCGTCCACTGCGCGACGACGCCCGCGCCGTCGCGCGCGGACGTGCGGCCCGACGCCCGCACGGAGAGGAACCCGCGCCCGGCGGGAGCCGTGCGGTTCTCCAGGTAGCGAAGGTCGCCTCCGGGCGGGCCGATCAGGAGGTCCTGGTCGCCGTCGGCGTCCAGGTCGGCCACGACGAGCGCGCGGTCGTCGACCAGGTCGTAGAAGCTCGCCTCGCGCGGCAGGGGCTCGAACGCGAACCCGCCGCCGGGACCCAGCCCGCGGAAGAGGTAGTCGTGTTGCTTGCGGTCGGACGCGGCCGGCGTCACGTGCCCGGCGACGAACACGAGGTCGAGCCACGGGTCGAAGTCGAGGTCGGCGAAGGCGCAGCCCCAGCCGATCGTCTCGCCCCAGTCGAGGCCGAACGGATCGCACGGGTTCATCTGCGCTCCCGCGACGACGCCGTAGTTGTACTCCTCGCGCGACCAGGGTCGCTCCGCCGGCCAGCCGTGGTTGCCGAACAGGAACTGGTCCCCGACCTGCGTCTTGAAGACGTCGGGGAGGCCGTCGTAGTCGACGTCGCCCCAGGCGATGCCCATCGTCGTCGACTCGAGGTCGAGCTCCGATCCGGCGCTGACGTCGGCGAACGTCCCGTCCGCGCCGCCCTGGAGGATGACCTCCGCCGCCTGACCCGCCATTCCCGCGGCCTGCGTGACCGCGAAGTCGTTGCCGACGTGGATGTCGGGATAGCCGTCGCCGTCGGTGTCGCAGATGCCGCTCGCGTGCGTCGAGCCGCCGGCGTTCGCGCCGACGAGCTTGGCGACCTCGGTGAAGCCGCCGTCCGCGTTGTTGCGGTAGAGCAGGTTCGGCGTGCCGCCGAACTCGGAGAGGTAGAGGTCCGCGAAGCCGTCGAGGTCGAGGTCGTACCAGAGCCCCGCGATCGTGTGTCCGGCGCCGACGCGCCCGGCGCTGCCCGCGAGCTCGGTCACGTCCTCGAAGCGGCCGGCGCCGTCGTTGCGCAGGAGGCGTCCCTTGCCCGGCAGCGGGCCCTCGCCGCGCTCGTACACGCCGACGAAGAGGTCGAGGTCGCCGTCGGCGTCGTAGTCCGCGAAGGCGCAGCAGGTGTCGAGCTCGGGGCTCGCGAGCCCCGCGTAGGCCGTGTCGTCGGCGAACACGCCGCCGTCGTTGCGCCAGAGGTGGTTGGGCGCGAGGCGTCCCAGCGTCAGGAGGTCGAGGTCGCCGTCGCCGTCGGTGTCGCCGGGCGCCATGCCGACCTGGACCCAGTCGTTCATCCCGTCGAGCGCGCCGATGCGGTCGAGGCCGGACTGGAAGCGGTGGTCGAGCCCGACCTCCTTCGCGCGCTCGACGAAGTCGACCTGCGCCGCGGTGGGACCCGTCAAGGCGAGGAGAGCGATCCAGCGCATCAGAACCGGTACCTGTGCTTTCTGACGAAGACGCCGTCGACGAAGGCGGTGATCGTGCCCGCTGCCGCCTGCTGCTCGGCCTTCTGCAGCACGAAGGCGTGATCGCCGTCGTCCTGCGCCGCGGGAAGGAGGTCGGCGCGCACCGCGACCGCCGCCGTGCCCGGGTCGGGCTTGACGCGCAGCCGCACCTCGGCGTCCGGTCCGAGGCGCCGGCCCGCCGCGTCGCGCGGGGTGACGAGGAGCTGCATCAGGTCGAGGTCGAGCGCGATCCCCGGGTCGGGGACCTCGAGGTAGAAGGTGCTCCGCGCGACCGCGGCGGCGCCCGCCGCCTCGATGGCGTCGAGACCCGGGAGCGCCACGCCGTCGGCCGCGGCGTCGATCGGGTATACGCCCGGCGCCGCCGGCGCGGCGAAGGTCGCCGCGTAGCGCCCGTCGCCGAGATCCGCCGCCGCGACGGGCGGGGACGCGCCCCTCACGGCGAGCGTGACCGCGCGGCCCGGACCGAGCAGGGTTCCCGCCGCGTCGCGCGGCGCCACCTCCACGGTGAACGAATCGGCGCTGCCGGCGCGCACGCCTTCCGGCCGCACGCGCAGCGTCGTCCCGCCGGCGTCGGGCGGGCCGAGGACGCGCACGTTCGGCTCGACGCGGACGCGGAACGCGTCGAAGGTGACCTCGACCGCGTGCGTTCCCGGCGCGGCCGCGCCGGCGAACCTGCGGCGGAACTCGTTCCCGCCGGCGTGCACGACCGGCCCGGCGGGGTGGAGCCCGGGGGCCTCGATCGAAACGCCCGCGGTTCCGTCGAGCGCCTGTCCCGACGCGTCGTGCGCGAACGCGGTGACCTCCAGCGCCTCGTTCGGCCGGACCACGGCCTTGGAGAGCCGGACCAGCTCCGGCTCGACCGCCTGGATCTCCGTGTTCGGCGCGGTGGCCGGGAAGTCGAGCGCGATTCCGCTCGGGAACTCGACGCGCACGTCGGCGAAGGGCTCGTGCCCGAGCCCGAAGATCACCCGCGCCTCGTTCTGCGAAGCGGTCTGGCCGTCGCCGCCGATCCAGCGCCGGTGGGGGTAGCCGAGCGAGTCGTCCCAAACCGCCTGCACGCCGCCGCCGCCCGCGCCCGACGTGCCGCAGACCGGCTGGACGGCGATCCAGCCCTGGCCCTGCGGGTCGATGCGGTTCTCGAAGCAGCGCAGTTTTCCCGAGGCCGCGCCGACGAGGAAGTCGACGTCGCCGTCGCGCTCGAGGTCGAGCGCGGCCAGCGCGCGGTCGTCGATCGTGTCGAAGAGGCCCAGCTCCTTCGTCTTGTCGGTGAAGCGGAAAGACGCCGACGGCCCGTCGCCCGCGAAGAGGAAGTTGTGCTGCTCACGGATGCCCCCGGGACACACGTAGCCGGCGACGACGAAGAGGTCGAGCCACGGGTCGAAGTCCACGTCGGCGAAGACGCAGCCCCAGCCGACGGTCTCTCCGAAAACGCCCGGGTTGTCCGGGTGGTCGATGATGGGCACGTCGACGCCGTAGGTGAAGGCCTGGTCGACGAACGGGAACGGCGTGGTCGGCCAGCCCATGTTGACCAGCAGGAACTGCGGACCGACCTGCGTGCGATACGAGTCCGGCCGCCCGTCGTAGTTCACGTCGCCCCAGGCGATCCCCATCGTCGTGGCGTACTGGTCCATGCCCGAGCCGATGGACTTGTCGGCGTACGTGTCGTCCGCGCGGCCGTAGAGCACGCGGTCGGGCGAGAAGTCCGCGATGAACGAGGCCACGCTCACCGGCGCGTCGTTTCCGATCGAGAGGTCGAACCAGCCGTCGCCGTTCAGGTCGCACGCGCCGCTGACGTGCGTCGAGCCCCACACCGCCGCGCCGACGGCGAACGCCTCCTCGACGAACCCGCCGTCGCCGCGGTTGCGGTAGAGCGCGTTGGGCGTCCCGCCGAACTCGGAGAGGTAGAGGTCCTCGAACCCGTCGAGGTCGAGGTCGTGCCAGATCCCGGCCAGCGTGTGGCCGTTCCCGATCCGGCCGGCGAGCACGGTGACGTCTTCGAACACGGCGCCGCCCTCGTTGCGGAGCAGGCGCCCGTCGCCCGGCTGCGGGCCGATCCCGTGGTCGTACACCCCGACGAAGACGTCGAGGTCGCCGTCGCGGTCCCAGTCGGCGAGCGCGCAGGCGTTGTCGAGCTCCGGACTCGCGATCCCCGACCCGGCGGTCGCGTCCGCGAACACGCCGCCCTGGTTCAGGAACAGGTGGTTCGGCGCGAGCCGTCCGAGCGCGACGAGGTCGAGGTCGCCGTCCCCGTCCAGGTCGCCCGGCGCCATGCCGATCTGCACCCAGTCGTGCATCTCGTGCAGCGCTCCGATCCGGTCGAGCCCCGGGAGGAACTCGTGCTCGAGGCCGAGCTCGCGCGCGCGTTCGACGAAGCCCTGGGCGGCTACGGGGGCCGCCAGCGCCGCGGCGAGGAGCACGGTGGGGGGGACTCTCATCGGCCCCACTAGGGTAGCGCACGCCGCAGGATCAGGAGCACGTCCTCCTGCTCCGCGTCGAGCGGGCGCTCGCCGTCGAGCTCGTAGTCGAAGCCGTAGGTCGCGAGGTGCTCGAAAGCCGGCACCGACCGCAGCAGCGCGCGGAGCTGGCGGACGCTGTAGGTGCGGAAGTCCCAGTTGGTCTCCGTGCGCAGCGTCCGGCCGCGCTCGTTGACGACGAGCCGCGAGCGGACGCGCTCCACGCGCCGGCGCCGGTCGGCCGGCCAGCTCTGGACGTTGCAGACCACGTGCGTTCCTCCGCGGCGCCCGACCCATCGCTCGCGAATGCGCTTCGTGTTCCCGTAGTCGGTCAGGTGCACGCCGAGCGCGTAGAGCCCGCCCGGCTTGAGCGCGGCGGCGACGCGCTCGAGGTGGCGGCGCGCGCCGCCCTCGTCGAGAACGTACTTGAAGGTGCTGACCAGGCAGTGCGCGAGGTCGTAGCGACCCGGCGGACGGAATCCCTCGAGCGTGCCGCGTAGGACGCGCCCCCGCCGGCCCGCGAGGCGCTTCTTCGCGTACGCGAGCATCGCCTCGTTGGCATCGTAGCCGGTGACGCGCCACCCGCGCCGCTCCATCGCCAAAAGCAGTCGCCCGCTCCCGCAGGCGGGCTCGAGCAGCGCGCGGCCGCGCGTCCCGCCGTAGAGCTTCTGCATCGCCTCGAGAAAGTCCGCCTCGCGCTCGGTGTCCTCGGCGTAGACGATGTCGTAGTAGCGGGGCGTGTCGTACCAGTCGATGGCGTCGAAGCGGGTCGGCATGGCGTGGAGGGTAGCGGGGAATCACGCGACACGCGTAGCTCGGCCTGTCGGTATGGCTATTCCCCAAGGGGGAGTGCCCATGCTTAGATTCGTCTTGGCCGCGGCGATGCTTCAGGCGAGAAGTTCCACGGAGGGGCGGCAGCGCCCCAGCGGTACGTTCCGGACTTCGCTGATACTCCATCCGATCCCCAACGTGGTGCGGGCGTCCACCTGGGTTGGGCGACTCGGTGAGGACCCCGGTAGGCAAGAACGGTCCTCAACATGGATCGGCCATCCAGTGGAACGCCGACGGACCGGTCCGTGATTCCGGGCGGGAGGCCAAACTCCCGAGTTTCTGGTGCGCCTTTACTGTGAGAGGCTTAGGCGTTCCCAAAGCTCACGAGGTCCAAGTTGCCAGAGTTTCCACAAGAGGCCGG
>JANQEJ010000008.1 GCA_028278425.1 Planctomycetota bacterium
GCTCCTGCCGGAGCGGGTCTACGAGCTCCGCGACGTGGCGCTGAACGTTGGCGCGGGCATCTTGATCGTCGTCTCGATGGCCGTCCTGGGAGCGGCGCGGCGCCGTGACGCTGCCGCCAAGATGAACGCCGATACCGACGATCCGTCCTAGCCCGCGGCGAGGATGCCCGACCGAGCGTAACGCCGCGGATTCAGGCAGATACGGCGTAGCGGTAGACGACCGGTGTGAGACCTGCAGGCCAAGGTCGGGGGCCGATCCGTCTCGTCAGCGCTTCAGCACCCTTCTCTCTTCGAGGTGGCTCTCGATCTCGGCGCGCTCGCGCCAGACCGGGCGGAGTTGCTTCTTGGCGAACAGCTCCAGCTGGTCGCCGTTGTGGGGTGAGTTGGGCTGTGACGCGTTGCCGTAGGTCATGAGCGCCCGGGCGCGCGGCGGATCGAAGAACTCGACGACCGCGACGAAGGAATCGCCGCCCGCCGCGCGGTAGAGACCCTCGTCGGGCCGATAGTAGACGACGCGGAAGATGCCGAGAGAGCCGGGGCCGCCGTTGGCGGGAAGGTCGTAGTCCCCTTGCCGCAGCCGGTGGACCTCTCCCCAGGCGACGTCGGCCGAGCCGAAGCGCTCGGCGACGTGGGCCGCGGACTCGGCGACGATCCGCGCGGCGGCTGCGGGGTCCGCCAGGCCGTCCGGCGTCTCGCGCGGCGCCTCTTCGCTCCACTCCGTGGCGAAGCCCACGCTCTCGTCGCGCAGTCGATTCGCGATCTCGGCGAACAGCACCGCCCCGCGGCTCTCGGCGTCGGCCGCACGGTCCCAGCTCTCGAGCAGTGTCACTGCGTCGCGAGCCGCGTCGTCCCCGTGTTCCGCGACCGCTGCCGCCAGATCGTCGAGCAGCCGGTCGGCGAGCTCCATCCGGTTCGAGAGCTTGTAGGCGACCGCCTCCTCGAACGTGACGCTGTCGTCTTCGGCCAACATCCGCGCCGAGCGCTGGGCGCGGAAGTGCATGAAGCGCGGCGCCATGTAGGCCGGGTAGTCGTCCGCCGCCATAGGCGCGGGGAACGTAGTCGTCCACGGCGGGTCGTTGGCGTTCTGGAGCCAGCCGCTCGCCGGATTGCGCACCGCCGGCAGCTCGTCGTAGGCGTGGGTCGAGCTCCACAGCCACTCCGACGAGTCACCCGGCACCGGCTTCGCCCAGGTGTCCCAGTCGCCCTGCGAGCGCACGGGGGTCTCGCCGCCGAAGAGGTGGAAGATCTCGCCGTCGCGGTCGGCGTACATCGTGGTGAACATCGGCATCTGCAGCAGCCTCTGGGCGGACTCGAACTCGGCAAAGCTCGTCGCGCGCGCCATCTGCCAGTACTGATCGAGGATCCCCGAGGCCTCGAGTCCGACGGCCCGCAGCGCCAGGGCCTTGCCGTCGCCCTCCGCC
>JANQEJ010000031.1 GCA_028278425.1 Planctomycetota bacterium
TGGCGGAAGACCTTCCGGGACTCCACGTAGACGTCGAGATCCGACACGCTCACCCCGCGCGATTGTAGGGCAACGTCGGCCGGCGGGCGGATGGGCGCAGGAGTCTCCCGAGGCCCGAGAGCCCCGCGCCGTCACCAATCCCCGGGGGAGCCGTCCCCGCCGCTTCGCGCCGCCACCGAGGGCTTCCGCGAGCGAGCGGTGCAGGCGGGCGCTCAGTCGAGCTTCTGCTCCGCCTTGACGACGTACCCGGCGTCGTTCAGCGCCGCCACGATGGACCCGAGCTCGACCTTCTCGTCGTCGAAGCTCACGGTCACCGTGTGGGCGTTCATGTCGGTGGCGACGGAATCGACGTGCTCGACCTTCCTGACGGCCGCACGGGCCGCCGCAGAGGTGCCGCCTCAGACGACGCCGGGCGTCTGAAGGACGTAGGTGACGGGCTCCGCGTGGGCGGAGCCGGCCACCAGCAGGAGCGCCAGCGTGGCGACGGCGGGTCGGATCCTACGGATCATGGTGAGCCTCCTTCGACTGCCACCGCAGTCTAGGCGGGGACCCGTCGCGGGCAAGCCGAGCCAGAGCCCGCCGCCCCGACCCACCCCACCCCGCCGCCCCGCCCCGCCCCCTAGGTGGGACGGACGGAGCGGGAGCGCCGGCGCAGCGCCAGGCTTCCGGAGATCGCCATGCCGAGCGCCGCGGCCGCGAAGCCGAAGACACCCAGGGCGGGCACGATCGCCGGGACCGAGCCCTGGTCCAGCGGGTCCGACTCGCCGGGGTCCACCGCGCCGTTGCCGTTCGTGTCCTCGTCTCCGTCGTCGAAGCCGTCGTCGTCGCTGTCGGGATCGAGGGGGTCGGTCGTCGTTCCCGCGTCCGCGTCGGGCACGAAGACGCCGGAATCGGTCCCGGTGAGCGGACCGCTGGTGCCGTCGGGATCGACGACGCCGCTGGTGACGCCGAGCTCCGTGCCGTCCTGTACGCCGTCACCGTCCGTGTCCGGATCGCAGGGGTCCGTCTCGCCCGGGTCGACCACACCGTTGCCGTTCGCGTCCTCCGCCCCGTCCGACAGGCCGTCGTCGTCGCTGTCGGCGTCCGTCGGCGAGGGGCACGCGGAGGCCTCGAGCACGTCCGCGAGGCCGTCGCGATCGCTGTCGAGCGCACGGTCGCTGAAGAGCGCGCCCCCCAGGTCGACCCTGCCCCCGCCCGTGCTGATCACCATGTCGTCGCCCAGGTCGCCCGGATCGGCGCCGCCCGTGAGGACCGTGGAAAACGGGTTGCCGCTCAGGATCACCCGGCCGTCGTAGCTCACGCTGGCGGTCTGGGCGCCGGGGTCGACCGAGACGCTGAAGGACGTGCTCGGGTCGAGTCCCCTCCGCGCGGCTCGGTCTCGGCGCCGGGGGATCCGATGTAGGTGGAGTAGACCCGCTGGGCGGCCCCGGAGAGCGCCGTGTCGAGCACGACCAGGAAGTTGTCCTGGTCGGCGCCGTT
>JANQEJ010000036.1 GCA_028278425.1 Planctomycetota bacterium
ACGGCCTCCACCGCGAGCGCCAGCGCCAGCCACGACAGCGGATCCGCCCGCCGGCCGCCGCCCCAGCGCGTGGTCGCGAGAAAGCCCAGGCCGAGCGCCAGGGCCGCCCGCGAGACCGGCGGGGCCGCGCCGGCCAGGGCGACGTAGACCGCGAGCAGGAGAAGTTGCACCCCGACGCGGCCGCGTCCGCGCACGAGCCGCGTCACCGGCAGGAGGAGCAGCCCCGCCAGGAGCCCCACGTGGAGCCCGCTGACCGCGAGCAGGTGGCGGGTGCCGGTCCGCGTGAAGAGGTCGGTCAGCGCGCGGTCGAGCCCGCTCCGCTCCCCGACGACGAGCGCGGCGCCGAGCCCCTTCCGATCCGGGTGTCCAACGAAGGCGCGGTCCTCGTACCGCCGCAGCCGCTCCGCGAGCCGTGCTCGCGCCGTCTTCACCAAGGGTCTTGCCTGGGCCGAGAGCTGCCCGAAGACGGTGCTCCGGCTCTCGGGCGGCTCTTTTCTTACCAGGAGCTCCGGCGCGACCCGGGCGGCGCCGCCGAAGCGGCCCTCGACGGCGAGCGGTCCCGGCACCGGCCCCGCCGGCCACGGCAGGAGCTCGGTGCCCGCGAGGACGACGACGCCGGCGCTCTCCTCGGGCGGTCGCTCGGTCTCGAAGAGCACCGGCGGCGCGCGGCCGCCGGCCGGCTCGACCCAGCCCGCGGAGCGGGACCGCCGCCGCCAGCGTCCGGCGATCGGCTCCGCCCCGACCTCTTCCGAAGCCGGGCGCAGATCCGCCGCATCCGCGCGCGGCGGCGCCCGCTCCGCCCACGCGTGGGCGCGCAAGCCGGCGACCGGAAAGAGCACGACGCACGCCAGCGGGACGCCGAACCGGCGCCGCCACCGCGCGACCGCGGGGACGAGGCCCAGGGGGAGAAGCGCCCCGGCGAGAAGGAGGAGACCCGCCGGGGCGCACCGGGGTCCTGCCAGGGCCCCGAGCGCGAGCGCGAGCGCGACGGCCACGAGGGGCCGGGCGGGGGGCGACGCGTTTTCCGGAATCCGCACGCGCAGGAGACCGGCCGGCGCGCGGATCGGTTGCACCTGCGTCCCGCTAAAATGTCGCGGTGGATCCCCACGTCCTCTTCCCCGGAACCTTCGATCCGCCGACGCTCGGCCACCTCGACCTGGTGCGCCGCGCCGCCGCGCTCTTCGGCCGCGTGACGGTGGCCGTGGCGGACCACCCGTCGAAGACCGCGCTCTTCAGCGTCGAGGAGCGGCTCGCGCTGCTCGAGGAGTCCACCGCTGGCATCCCCGGCGTCGCGGTGGCGCGCATTTCCGGGCTCGTCGTCGACGCGTGCAAGGACCTCGGAGCGACCGCCATCGTGCGCGGCGTCCGCAACGGCACGGACTTCGACTACGAGCTCGAGCTCGCGCGCACCAACCGCGCCATGCTGCCCGAGGCGGACACCGTCCTCCTGGCGCCGGCGCCCGAGTTCGCGCACGTGAGCGCCACGCTCGTCCGCCAGATCGCGAGCCTGGGCGGCGACGTCGACCCCTTCGTGCCGCCGCCCGTCGCCGAGGCGCTGCGGCGCCGCTTCCCCAAGAACGACCCATGACCGAACCCCGTCCCGTCCACACCGACGGCGCGCCCGCCGCCATCGGGCCCTACAGCCAGGCGGTCGTCGCCGGTGACCTCGTCTTCTGCTCCGGCCAGGTGGCGATCGACCCCGAGACGCAGGAGTTCGTCGGCGGCGACGTCGAGGAGCAGGCGCGGCGGTGCCTGACGAACCTGACCGCGGTGCTCGAGGCGGCCGGGACGAGCCTCACGCGCGCGGTGCGGATGACCGTCTACCTGACGAGCATGGACGACTTCGCCCGCGTGAACGAGGTGTACGCCGCGTTCTTCCCGGGCGACGCGCCGCCGTCGCGCGCCACGGTCGAGGTGGCGGGGCTCCCGAAGGGCGCGGCGGTCGAGATCGACTGCATCGCGCTCCGCTGATGGGAGTCTCCTGCGGCATCGTCGGCCTGCCGAACGTCGGCAAGACGACCATTTTCAACGCCATGACCGGCGCCGGCGCCGAGCGGGCCAACTACGCCTTCAGCACGGTCGAGCCGAACCTCGCGGAGGTCGACGTGCCGGACGAGCGGCTCGAGGTGATCCACCGCTACATCGAGACGCAGAAGGTCGTCCCGGCCAAGGTCAAGGTGGTCGACATCGCCGGCCTGGCCGAGGGCGCCTCGCGCGGCGAGGGCATCGGGAACAAGTTCCTCGGGCACATCAAGGAGACCGACGCGCTGATACACGTCGTGCAGGCGGTCGAGTCGCCGTCGCTGACGCGCGAGACGCCGGTCGATCCGGCGAAGGACATGGACGTGCTCGAGCTCGAGCTCGCCATGGCGGACTTCGAGACGGCGTCGCGCAACGCGGAGCGCGTGGCGAAGAAGGCGCGGGCGGGCGACAAGGACGCGGCAGTAGAGCTCGACGTCTTCACCCGCGCGAAGGCGCTGCTCGAGGAGGGCACGCAGCTCCGGACGGTCGAGTGGACCGACGCGGAGCGCGCGGCCCTGCGGCCGCTCTTTCTCCTGACGCTCAAGCCGGTGCTCTACGTCGCCAACGTCGCCGACGACGACGGCCGCGGCGAGAGCGACTTCGCGCAGGCCGTCGCCAGGCACGCCGAGGAGACCGGCGCCAAGTGGATCCCGATGTGCGGCGACATCGAGTGCGAGCTCGCCGGGATGGAGGAGGACGACCGCAGGATGTTCATGGAGGAGCTCGGCGTCACCAACTTGGCGCTCCCGCGGCTCGTCGCGAGCACGTACTCCCTGCTCGGCCTCCAGACGTACTTCACGGCGGGGGAGAAGGAGATCAAGGCCTGGACGATCCACCGCGGCGACAAGGCGCCCCGCGCCGCCGGCGTGATCCACACCGACTTCGAGAAGGGCTTCATCCGCGCCGAGGTCTACTCGGTCGACGACCTCGTCGAGCACGAGAGCGAGGCAGCGATCAAGACCGCCGGCAAGCTGCGCGTGGAGGGGAAGGACTACGTGATGCAGGAGGGGGACATCGTCCACTTCCTCTTCAACAAATAGCGTCGCGTCCGGGCGTTCGGTCGACGTCCGTTGCGCGTTGACGACGCCTTCGCATGGACACCACCGAAGAAGAGCTCCGCCAGCAGACGGAGATGTACCCGACCAGCGCCGACCGCTGGATCGACCTGGGGGACTTCCTCTTCGACGAGCGGAGGCGCTACAAGGAAGCCGAGCGCGCATACCGAAGGGCGCTGGAGCTGGAGCCCGGCGATGCCATCGCATGGCTCCGGCTCGGCGACGCGCTCCGCCGGAGCGGTCGGCGGCCCGAAGAGGCCGAGGCCGCTTTGCGCAAGGGGATCGAGCTGGACCCCACTGATGCTCGCGGCTGGACCCTCCTCGGGCTCTTCCTTCGCGGCAAGCAGCGGTTCGGGGAGGCCGAGTTCGCGGTCCGCAAGGCCGTCGACCTCGAGCCCTGCGACGCCAGGTCATTGGCGCGGCTGGCCCGGCTCCTGCACGAGGACCTGAAGCGCTTCGACGAAGCCGAGGCGGCCTACCGCAAGGCCATCGAGCTCGATGCGGACCACGAATGGTGCTGGGCCCGCCTCGGCCAGCTCCTGCACGAGGACTTGAAGCGCTTTGATGAAGCGGAGATCGCGTACCGTCGGGTCATCGAGCTGGAGCCGGAGGACCACTGGACCTGGGCGCAGCTCGGGCAGCTCCTGCACTGGGAGTTGAAGCGCTTCGAGGAGGCGGAGGCCGCCTACCGCAAGGGGATCGCGCGGGATCCGGACTGCGCCTGGTGCTGGGCACACCTCGGGCAACTCCTGCACGAGGACTTGAAGCGCCTCGACGAAGCGGAGGCCGCCTACCGCAGGGCCGTCGCGCTGGATCCGGAGTTCACCTGGTGCTGGGCGCAGCTCGGCCAGCTTTTGCACGAGGAGCTGAAGCGTTTCGACGAGGCGGAGGCCGCCTACCGCCGCGCCGTCGAGCTCGACCCCGAGCTCGCCTGGGCCTGGGCCAAGCTCGGACAGCTTCTCTACGAGGAGATGGAACGGGTGGACGACGCGGAGGCCGCACTCCGCACGGCCCTGGAGCTGAAGCCAGACTACGCGTGGTGCTGGGCGCACCTCGGCCAGATTCAGCACGAGGAGCGGCAGCGTTTCGACGAGGCCGAGACGGCGTACCGGAAGGCCGTCGACCTCAGGCCCGACTACGACTGGGCCTGGGCGCAGCTCGGCCTTTTGCTGCACGAGGGGTTGGGGCGCTTCGAGGACGCGGAGCGAGCCTACCGACGGGCGCTCGAGGTGAACCCCGAGTACGTCTGGTGCTGGGAGCGGCTCGGCATCCTCTATCACGTCGGTATGGCTCGGGCCGAGGACGCGGAGGCCGCTTACCGCAAGGCGCTCGAGCTCGAGCCCGACGACGCCGAGCTCAAGGAGCGCCTGGCCGAGCTGCTCGGAGCGTCGCGCTAGATCGACGCCACGAACGCCAAGAGCGCCTCGATGTCCGCCTGGAACGTCGAGCCCGACGCGATGGTCTGGAGCGTCGCCTGGACCTTCGACGCGCCCGGCACGAACTGCTCGTGGCCCACCACGTCGTGGAACTCGTTGTAGTGCTTCTGCAGGCCCGGGTAAGCCGGGTTGCCGTAGGTCGGGTCGACCTGCTGCGCACCGGGGTCGAGCAGCAAGCGCAGCGACGCTGCTCCGTTGTCGTGGAAGTACGGCCCCGTGGCGAAGGAGCCGAGCGCGGTCGGCACGGAGAAGAGCCGCATGTCCCGCAGGAAGAGCTTCTTCGGCGCGCCCGGCACGCCGCCGAGCGGGCAGGGGTAGCCGTTGTCGTCGTCGCGCGTGAAGTCGAAGTCGGCGTCCGCGTTGAGCGGGACGTACGTCTCGAGGTCGGACCACCCGTCGGCGTTGCGGTCGGGGTCGGGGCTCCCGTCGCCGTCGACGTCGACGTTCACGCCCGAGTTGACGTCGCGGATGTTGGGCGCGACCAGGTTCTCCTGGAGTGAGATGCAGAAGGGATCGAAGGTCTCCAGTCCCGCCGGATCGTCCGTCAGGAGCGGGTTCAGGAAGTCGGTGGTGTACCCGCTCGCCTCCTGCGTGAAGGGATCCATGTCGGGATGGCAAGCCGCGCACCCGCCGTGGCGGAGGGTCGGATTCGTGCCCGTGTCGTTGAGCCCGAAGAAGAGGTCGCGGCCGACGGCGGCGAGGGCCGAGAGCCCGCCGGCTGAGTCCAGGTGCGGGTTGAGCGGAACCGGGATGATGCGGTGATAGTCGATCAGCGCCTGCTGCTCCGCGACCGACAGCACGCCCGTGCCGCCGTTCTCGCTCTGGAACATCGGGCCGGACTCGCCGAGGTTGAGCCGCACGCCCTTCCAGAGGTGGAGCCCGGTGAGCAGCGAGCCCCCGAAGACCGGCTTCGTGGAGCGCGGCCCGCTCTCCCGCTGCCAGACGTTGCCGTCCTGCGTTCCCTCGAAGTGGCACGAGTTGCAGGAGTTGTTGAAGCCGCCGGCGGTCTGCGCGCGCGAGGCGTCGTGGAAGAGCTCCTGGCCGGCGCGCTCCGAGGCCGTCATCGCGTCCGGCATCAGGAGTATCGGAATCTGCGGAGCCTCCTGCGTGATGACGCCGGTGTCCCAGTCGATCCGCAGCGTTGACATTGTGCGCGTCGCCTCGTTGACGACGTAGAGCAGCGCGTCGTCGTTCTTCGTCGCGGGGTCGGCGGCGAGCGCCATGCCGAGCGGGAAGTCGCCCAGCGGCGTGGACGTGTCGAAGGGCGCGCGCTCCACGTGGTCGTGGCGCGGCGGGAAGACGGTCTCGAGCGTGAGCGTGGAGCCGTTCACGCCGTAAAGGAACACGTCCTCCGAGCCCTGGTTGAGCAGCACGGCGTGATCGCCGTCCGCGTTCAAGAGCACGCGCGACGGATGTCCCGCGCGATGACCGAGCTTGCCGGCCCCCGGGCCGGACGCACCGACGACCATCTCGACGCCGTTGGAGAAGCCGGTGAGCACGGGGCCGGCGGGGTTGACCACCGCCGCCTGGAAGAAGAAGGACTGCCCCTCGAGGGCGGGGTTGGCGGGAATGGGGGCGGAGAACGCTCCGGCGGTCATCGGGAACACGCCGAAGTCTCCGAGGTTCAGCAGTGTGCCCAGAGGACCGAGGTCGACCGACACCGGGTTTCCGAAGGCGAGGAAGGCGGCGAACACTTCCTCCATCCCGGTGATGATGTAGCCGGCCGTTCCGCCGGGAATCGGCGCGCCCACGCCGCCCAGCGTGTAGATGCCGCTGCCGGACGTCGCACCCTGTCCGCCGTAGGGCACGTACACCGCGGGGCTCGAGGGATCGGTCAGCTCGTGGTGCAGCCGCGCCGACGCGTCGCCGGGCTGCCCGTAGCTGTCGAGGACGGCGTCGACGACCGTGACCGCGGGATACACCCGGTTGGCGAAATCGCCGTCGATCGCCGGCACGAACGTGTGGCTCACGTCGTGGTTGACGTTGTGCAGCAGGTGCGGCACCAGCGCGCGCGATCCGTCCGGCGACAGCGCCACGTCGTCGAGGAACCGCGGGGTGCCCTGGCTCTTGACGGTCTGGACGTGGACCGGGTTGAAGATCGGGTGCGGCGCGTACTCGTTCAGGTCGATGCGCGAAGCGAGCGAAACCCCGGTGGGCTTGCCCGCGGCGTCGAGCTGAACGTCCACGGCCGACACGAAGCCGCCCGTCGGGTGCGTGACGTAGATCCGCGAACTGTCGTCGCGGATGACGAAGGCCCGCGGCTCCGCCAGGTCGGGCAGCATGTCGACGTTGGAGTCGACGTCCAGGACGGTGCCCGACGCGATGAAGCTCATCGAGTGCGGGTACTCCAGAGTTTGCGAGAGCGTGAACGTCGACGCGTCGTACAGCTTGAGCGTGCCCGAGCGCTGTCCGCTCACCGCGAAGTACTCGCCGTTGGGCGCGAAGGCGACGCCGTAGGGCTCGGTGCCCACGCCGGTCAGGAGCTGGACGACCGTCTTCGACGCCGCGTTGATCACGGTGATCGTGCCGCGGAGCTCACCCCCGCCGAAGGGCGTGACGAAGTGCGCGTCGACCGCCACGTTGCCGCGCTGGTTGGCGACCAGTACGAGCGAGCCGTCCGGGCTGAAGGCGATCGACCGCGGCCAGACGCCGACGGCGATCTCGTGCGTGACGACGCCCGCCGCGGTGTCGATCACGGACACCGAAGCGTTCCCGCGGTTGCAGACCCAGACCTCGTTCGCGTCGTTCGGGTGGACCGCGACGCTGGAGACCTGCGCGTGTTGGGCGAAGCTCGGAGCGGTCGTGAGGGCGAGAGCTCCGAGGACGGCAAGGACGGAGCTCTTCACGGCCTACTCCTCTTCCTCGTGGGTGAATTTCTCGTGCCCCGACTCTTCGGTGGCGCGAATCCGCTTGAAGATCGCCTTCGCCTCCTCGCGATCGCCGTCGATCAGCGCCACCTCGAGGGCGAGCTGCTCCCGCAGCAGATCGATGAGGGTCTTGCGGAAGTCGGCGACGAACGCCTCGCGCTCCGCCTCCGGGATCTCGGCGGCCATCTCCGGGACCAGCACCTTGCTCCGCATCGTCGCCGCCTGCATCGCCAGCAGGGCCGCGAGCGACTCGTCGGTCTTCGCTTCGTCGCGCAGCGAGCGCCGGAGCTTGCCGAGGTTCTCCTCGAGGAGGAGCATCTGCTCCTCGAGCGGCGTTTCCTCGTGCTCCGCGTGCTCCTGCTCCTGGACGAACGGCAGGGCGAGCAGGGGAAGGGCGAGAAGGATCAGCAGAGTCTTCATCGTCTAGAGCGCCTGGGTCTGTCCCGGCATCGGGATCGGATAGCGGCCTTCCTCGTCGGGCGTCGTCGGCGGGTCCGCGTCCCACGCGTACCGCTCCGGCGAGAGCGAGAGGTTGGACGCCAGCGCGTCGTCCCAGCTTAGCTGCTTGCCGGAATACGTGGCCATGCGGCCGAAGATCGCCGTCATCGTGCTTTTCGCGCCGTACTCGGCCTCGTTGAACGGCACGTCGTTGCGGATCGCGTGGAACAGGTCGTCGTGCTCCACCTGGTAGGGGTCGGGGCTTTCGCCGCGGTAGCGCCACTCCTCGCCGCCGTGGGGCCGTATGCGCGCGCCGCTGACGTTGGCCGCGCCCGTCGTGCCGTGGGCGTGCTCCGACACGCTCGACCAGCAGCCCTGGATGTGCCGGCAGCACGAGAGCATCTTGACGCCGCTCGCGTAGGTGAACTCGACCATGTGGTGGTCGAAGATCTCGCCGTGCTCCTTGCCGGTGCGGACCTGGCGTCCGCCCTGGCCCTGGGCGGTGACCGGGTAGTCGCCGACGAGCCAGTTGCACACGTCGAGGTTGTGGATGTGCTGCTCGACGATGTGGTCGCCGCAGAGCCAGTTGAAGTAGTACCAGTTGCGCATCTGGTACTCCATCTCCGTCATGCCGGGCTGGCGCGGCCGCGTCCACACGCCGGCGCCGTTCCAGTAGCAGCGCAGGAAGACGAGGTCGCCGATCGCGCCGTCGCGGATGCGCTTCACGGTCTCGAGGTAGGGAAGCTGGTGGTGCCGCTGCAGGCCGACGCCCACCTTGAGGTTCTTCCTCTTCGCCTCCTCGGCCGCCGCGAGCACCTCGCGCACGCCGGGCGCGTCCACCGCGACCGGCTTCTCCATGAACACGTGCTTGCCGGCCGAGACCGCGTGCTCGAAGTGCATCGGCCGGAAGCCGGGCGGCGTGGCCAGGATGACGACGTCGACGTCGTCCGCCATCGCCTTCTCGTAGGCGTCGAAGCCGACGAAGCGGCGGCTCTCCGGGACGTCGACGCGGTCGCCGACGGCTTCGCGGATCGAGTTCAAGCTGTTCTCCAGTCGGTCGGAGAAGGCGTCGGCCATGGCGACGAGCTTCACCGGACCTTCGGTGCGCAGCGCCTGCGCGGCGGCGCCGGTTCCGCGCCCGCCGCAGCCGATCAGCGCGACCTTGAGCTCTCGATCGCCCATCGCTCGATCGCGCGCGCGCGCCGCGTCGGTCAGGAGCGCGGTGCCGGCGAGGGCGGCGGACTGCTTGAGGAACGTGCGGCGGTTCTGCATGGGTCGTCTCCTAGCGTTCGCCCCGGCGTTGCTTCTCCATGATCGCGCGGACCGCGTCCACGTCGGGGTCCCAGTAGCGGGCTTTGGTCGCGTCGTCCGGCTCGGCGAACGAGCGCACGACGCGGAAGCCGACGAAGGTGGCGTCGGTGTGGTACCAGATGCTCTTCGGAAGCTGCGGATCCTGCACCTTCCACGACTTCTTCGACGCGCGGCGCGCGGCCGACCGCAGGCGGTCGGGGTCGTCGTCCCACGAGCCTCCGCGGACGACGCGCGGGTAGAGCTTCTCCGGCCAGGCGACCGGGTTCGCCGCCGACTCGCCGAGCGACGCGTAGAACTTGCGGTCCCAGCGGTCGAGCACCCACTCCGACACGTTGCCGTGCATGTCGTAGAGGCCCCACGGGTTCGGCTTCTTCGTCCCGACCTTCTGGTATTGATCGTCGGCGTTGTCGAAGTACCAGGCGTAGTCGTCGAGCTCGTCCGGGTCGTCGCCGAAGTGGTAAGCCGTGGTCGTCCCGGCGCGGCAGGCGTACTCCCACTCCGCCTCGGTGGGCAGGCGGTAGAAGCGGCCGGTCTTCATGCTGAGCCACTTCGTGTACTGCCGCGCCGCGAACTGCGTCATGCAGATCGCGGGGTACCCCTCGACGCCCATCTCGAAGTCCATCGGGACGTAGGGCGGGGTCGGCCGGCTGACCGCGTCGGCCCAGGCGTCCTGCGGAGCCGCGAGCGTCTCGTCCGCCTTTCGCAGCTCGAGGTCGAGCTTGTACATGAAGAGGTGGTACTCGTCCCAGGTGACCTCGTGCTTGCCCATCCAGAAGGGGGCGAGGTCGACCGCGTGCGTCGGACCCTCCTCGCCGCCGCGCTCGGGCTCGCTCTCGGGGCTCCCCATGACGAAGGAGCCGCCGGGGATCGGCAGCATCGCGAAGGTGACTTCGGTCCCGGGGATGCGCTCCTTGTAGGGCTTCATCGCGTCCGGCGTCGCGGCTTCGGCGTTCGCCACGGGAACCGGCTCGGGGCGGCCCTCGGGCATGTCGGGGTAGACGGTGCCGCCGGCTTCGTCCTGGGGACCGGCGAGGGCGGCGAGGGCTAAGAGGGCGAGGGGGGACTTCACGGGACGGCCGGCGCAGACTGTACCCTGTTCCGCGGCTCATGCGAATTCCGGCGCGTTCCGTTCTCTCCCTCGTCTCCGCGCCGGTCCTCGCGGGGCTCGCCGCCTGCGCCTCGACCGTCGAGCGCTACGAGTACGAGGAGCCCAAGATGGGCACCCGCTTCAAGCTGGTGTTCTACGCCGACGGCGACCGCCTCGCCGAGTCCGTCCGCGCGGAGGCCTTCCGGCGGATCGACGAGCTCGAGGCGATCTTCAGCGACTACGACCCGGCGAGCGAGGTGTCGCGTCTTGCGTCGGTCGCGCCCGGCAAGCCGGTGACGGTCTCGCCCGAGCTCTACGCCGTGCTCGCCGCGGCGCAGGACGTCGCCGCGCGCAGCGATGGCGCCTTCGACGTCACCGTCGGACCGTACACGCGCCTGTGGCGGCGCGCGCAGCGGCAGGAGGAGCTGCCCGCCGAAGCGCGACTCGTCGAGGCGGCGGCGAGCGTCGGCTGGCGCAACCTGAAGCTCGATCCGATCGCGCGCACTGTCACGCTCGGCGTGACGGGGATGCGGCTGGACCTTGGCGGCATCGCGAAGGGCTTCACGCTCGACGAGGTGCTGCGCGTTCTCGCGGAGCACGGCGTCGAGCGCGCGCTCGTCGACGGGGGCGGCGACGTGCTGACGGGAGAGCCTCCGCCGGACGCCGCGGGCTGGGTCGTCGCCGTCGAGTCGGAGGACCCCAGCGCGGACGCGACGCTCATGATCTCGAACGCCGCAGTGGCCACCTCCGGCGGGAGCATGCGCTACGTCGACGTCGGCGACCGACGCTATTCCCACATCGTCGACCCGCGGACCGGCTACGGCGTCACGCGCCGCGTCTCCGCCACCGTGATCGCGCGCGACGGGACGAGCGCGGACGCCGCCGCGTCGGCGCTCTCCGTGCTCGGGCGGCGGGACGGCCTCGCGCGCTTTCCGGACGTGATTGCGCGCATCGTGACGGTCGAGGGCGGCCGAACGGAGGTTTGGGATACCGCGCCTTTCGCCCGCTACCTATCCTTTTGAGCATGGAACCCACACGACGCGACTTCATGAAGTACGGCGGCGCCGCGGCGGTCGGCGCCACGTTCTCCTGCTCGACGCCGCCCGCGGCGCCGGCGGTCCTTCCGGCGACGGGGACGATCACCCCCGGCGGCGACGAGATGCTCAAGGTCGGCCTCGTCGGCTGCGGCGGACGCGGCACCGGCGCCGCGGCGAACGCGCTGCGCGCCGACCCGAACGTCAAGCTCGTCGCGATGGCGGACACGTTCGGCGATCACCTCGAGAACAGCCTGAGCACGCTCCAGGCGCAGGAGGACCTCGCGCCGAAGGTCGACGTCGACGAGGAGCACCGCTTCACCGGCTTCGACGGCTACAAGGGCGTGATCGAGAGCTGCGACGTGGTCCTGCTCGCCACCTCGCCGTACTTCCGGCCGCAGCACGTCGAGGAGGCGGTGGCGGCCGGGCGCCACCTCTTCGTCGAGAAGCCGGTCGCGACCGACGGGCCCGGTCTGCGGAAGATCTGGGCCGCCTGCGACAAGGCGAAGGAGAAGGGGCTCTCGGTCGTTTCGGGGCTCTGCTATCGCTACGAGTTCAAGAAGAAGGAGACGATCCGGCGCATCCACGACGGCGCGATCGGCGACATCGTCGCGATGCAGTGTACGTACAACGCCGGCGAGCTGTGGCACCGCGGGCGCAAGGAGGAGTGGAGCGAGATGGAGTACCAGGTGCGCAACTGGCTCTACTTCACCTGGCTCTCCGGCGACCACATCGCTGAGCAGCACATCCACAGCCTCGACAAGATCGCCTGGGCCAAGGGCTCCTACCCGGTCAAGTGCGTGTCGACCGGTGGTCGCATCAAGCGCATCGGCGAGGAGTACGGTAACGTCTACGACCACTTCAACACCGTCTACGAGTGGGAGGACGGCGTCCGCGGCTTCAGCTCCTGCCGGCAGATGAACGGTACGAAGCACGAGACCTCCGACTACTGTTTCGGGACGAAGGGCGTGGCGAACATCCAGCGGGCGAACATCGAGGGCGACAACGCCTGGCGCTGGCGCAGCGACGAGCCCGATGACATGTACCAGAACGAGCACGACGCGCTCTTCCAGGCCATCCGGGAGAACGAGCCGATCCACAACGGCGACTTCATGTGCCAGAGCACGCTGATGGCTCTGATGGGGCGGCTGGCCGCGTACACCGGGCAGGAGGTCACGGCCGACCAGGCCCTGAATTCGCAGGAAGACCTCTCGCCGGCGGCCCTGGAATGGGGCGACGCGCCGCAACGGGAGCTCGCGCGGCCGGGCATCAAGAAGCTCGTCTGATGGCGATCTCGATCGACCGGCGGAGCTTCTTGCGGGCGAGCGGGGCCGTGGTCGCGTCGGGCGCTTTCGCCGGCGTCGGGCGATCGCGGACGGCAGCCGGGTTTGGCTCGGCGCAGACTCATCCGATCAAGATCGCCGTCAAGTACGGGATGGTGGGAACCAACGATCCCCGCCTCTCGGGCGCATCGATGGCGGACAGGTTCCAGCTCTTGAAGCAGATCGGCTTCGACGGCGTCGAGCTGGACAGCCCGGCTCCCTACGAAGCCGACGAAGTGCGCGCGGCGTCGGCGGCGAGCGGCTTGCCGGTCCACGGCGTCGTCGACTCGGTCCACTGGAACAAGCGCCTTTCGTCGCCGGACGAGGCCGTCCGCCGCGAGGGGATCGACGCCCTCGCCGGTGCGATCCGCGACGCGAAGGACTTCGGGGGCTCGTCCGTGTTGCTCGTTCCGGGCAAAGTCGGGGGCGACGACGAGACGCAAGAGCACGTCTGGGAGCGCTCGATCGCGGGGATCCGCGAAGTCCTGCCGATCGCTTCCGAGCTCGGGATCCACATCCTCATCGAGAACGTGTGGAACGGCTTCTGTTACGACCACGGCGGAGGCGCGGACCAGACGGCGGATCTCTTGGCGGAGTACATCGACGCGATCGGGTCGCCGTGGGTGGGGGTCTACTACGACCTCGGAAACCACCAGCGGTTCGGGAAGCCGGCGGATTGGGTGCGGCGGCTCGGGCGGAGGGTGGTGAAGTTGGACGTCAAGGGGTGGGGGATCGAAGCGGGGTTCTGCAAGATCGGCGATGGGGACGTGGACTGGGCCGACGTGCGGAAGGCTCTGGGGGAGATCGGGTTCAGCGGTTGGGCCACGGCGGAGGTCGGTGGGGGAGGCGAGGAGCGGCTGGCGGAGATCAAGGAGAGGATGGAGAAGGCGTTGAGGGGGTGAGAGCGTTGCGTGCGGTCAGGGCGTTTTCCCTGCGCGAAGCGCAACGGCCTTTCTTGGACACGCGAGTGGGCCTGGAGGCGGGGCGTTGCGACCCTCGCCGCGTCGGACGGTGCGGCAGCGCGTTACGCAACGGCCGGGCTTTAAATCGTCTGCCGGACTCGAGGGTGTTTTCCTGTACTGACTGAAGTGGGCCGCTTCGCTCGCGAGGTGAGAGGGTTAGGGACCTCCGGGCGTTTCGGCGAGGCGGAGCAGGCCGTGGCGTCTCCACCCTTTCCCTAGGAGCCACGTCTTCGGCGA
>JANQEJ010000045.1 GCA_028278425.1 Planctomycetota bacterium
AGGCATCCGCGAGACCTCGCGCCAGATCGTCAACGTGGAGTCGACGCCGATCTTCCAGTTCGCCGTGTTCTACGAGAACGACCTGGAGATGCTGCCGGGGCCGGACATGACCCTGGCGGGGCGCGTGCACACCAACGGCGACATGTACCTCGGATGCGGCGGCACGTTCACGCTGGACACGAACCACGTCCGCGCCGTGGGCGGGATGTACCGCAACAGGAAGGACGACCCGACGGTCTCGTCCGGGACGGTCGAGATCCGCAAGTGGGTGGTCGACCCCTTCGACCCGTTCGAGCCCAACGTCTACGTCGCGATGAACAGCCAGCCGCAGATGACCGCGGCCGGCGTGCCGACGACCAGCGGCTACGACTCGAGCTTCACGAGCGGCTGGGACGACAACGGCGACGGCGACTTCACCGACCTGAACGACTGGCTGCCGTGGAGCCTCGGTGCGCTCGACTTCTGGCAACAGCCGGCGACTTACTCCGACGGCTCGGGACAGACGGTGCTGTCGGGCATTCACGGCGTGACCGAGGCGGTCCCGCCCGGCGTCGGCTCCGTTCAGATGTTCGAGCCGACCGAGACCGGTACGGGCGGCGACTACGACCTCGTCGGCGGCGACTACGTCGCGGTGACGCCCGGCGACGGCGCTTACGACAAGGGCTACTTCCACGCGACGGCCGACCTCAGCGTCCTGACCTATACCGACGGGAGCTGGAAGGCCTTCGACGGCGACGGCAACGAGGTCACCGCGGCGCTCGCCGGGGTCGTGACCGTGAGCAGCATGTACGACGGTCGCCAGGGCGGCGACGTCCAGGTCACCGAGATCGACGTCGAGCTCTTGAACGCGTCCGGCGAGTTCCCGGCGAACGGACTGCTCTACTCCGGCGCCTTCAGCGCGGGCCAGGGAACCGACTCCAAGGGCGTCCTGCTCAAGAACGGCGAGGAGCTCTTCGGCCCGCTGACCCTGGTGAGCGAGAACGCCACCTACGTGCAGGGCGACTACAACACCGTCGCGAAGAAGCCCGCGTCGGTGATCGCGGACGCGGTCAACCTGTTGTCGAACGCGTGGGACGGCTCCAAGTCGTCCGGCTCGCTGCCCGACGCCACCGAGACGACGTACAACCTCGCGATGATCGCCGGCATCCACGACACGATCGGCGCCCAGTACAACGGCGGCTTGGAGAACCTGCCGCGCTTCCACGAGGACTGGGACAACGTCGACTGCAACATCTTGGGCTCGTTCGTCAACACGTGGCTGTCCACGTACGCCACCGGACTCTGGGTGTACGGCGACGACCGCTACACCGCGCCGGACCGCAACTGGTCCTACGACGAGTCCTTCAACACCGTCGGGAACCTCCCGCCGTTCACGCCGATGGCGGTCACGGCGAGCGACGTCGTGAGCTGGTAGCGCGCTGAGGTTAAGCTGGGCGGCAAGGAGTCCCGCCCATGCTGATCCTCTCCAACGTCAAGAAGCTCTTCGACGGCACGAGCGCCGAGGTCTCTTCGATCCACGAGGGGGTCGATCTGGTCCTGCACCGCGGCAAGATCGTCCGGATCGATCCCCACGACGCCGGGCGCACCCTGGGCGCCGAGGACACGATCGTCCCGTGCGCCGAGTACACGGTCACCCCCGGGCTGATCGACTGCCACGGCCACGTCACGGTCCTCGGGCTCGACGGCGCGTCGATGGAGAAGGCCATCGCCGCCGAGGCGCTGCTCTACGTCGAGAAGATCCTCCACACGACGCTGGTCGACGGCGGCGTGACGACGATGCGCGACATCGGCGGCGCGACGCACCGCATGAAGCGCCTCGTCGACGAGGGCGTCATGATCGGCCCGCGGCTCAAGATCGCGATCTGCATGCTCTCGACCACCGGCGGCCACGCCGACTTCCGCGGGCCCGACCGCTGCCACGGCGAGCTCTCGAAGCTCTGGCCGGAAGCGCCGGGCCGCCCGTCGAGCGTCGTGGACGGTCCCTGGGAGTCCCGCAAGCGCGTGCGCGAGATCGCCGCCTGCGGCGCGGACCTGATCAAGATCTGCGCGAGCCCGGGCGTCGCGTCGCCGTCGGACAAGCTGGAGCACCGCGACTTCTGCGCCGAGGAGATCGAGGCGATCTGCGAGGAGGCGGAGGCCCGCGGGCTGCGCGTCGCCGCGCACGCGCACTCGCGCAACGGGATCGACATGGCGATCCGCTACGGCGTGCACGACATCCAGCACATCTCCTTCATGGACGAGGAGCAGGTGGCCAAGGCCAACGAGCGCGGCTGCACCGTGACGCCGACCTCGTGGGTGATGGCCGAGCTGCTCGAGGCCGAGGGGCTCTCCCCCTTCGTGATGGAGAAGGTAAAGCAGGTCAACGAGGTCCACCAGAAGGCGGTCCAGTACGCGGCCCAGGGCGAGCTCAAGATCCTGATGGGCACGGACCCCGTGCTGCCCGGCATGCACGGGCGCAACTACATGGAGGTCGTGCACCTGATCAAGGACGGGCTCTCGCCGCTCGCCGCGTGGCACGGCTCGACCGGGCTCGCCGCCGCGGAGATCGGTCAGGACGACACGGGCGAGCTCGTCGAGGGTCGCCGCGCCGACCTCCTGGTCGCCCGCGGCGACATCGTCGAGGAGCCCGAGCTGCTCGATGAGGGCGCCCTTGTCGAGGTTCTCCAGGACGGCGTGGGACACCGCGGCGGGCTCGAGGGGGTTCCCCAGCGCTCGTTCGGGTCGATGGTCCGGGAGAGCCTGCACCCAAGCGCCTGACCACCCCTTGCAACCCCGACGGGATCGGTCATCATTCAGCGGCCACAGCGTTGACCCCAGGGACGCCCGGGGTCGGACTGGGAGCCCGGCGGCGGGACGTCACCGCCCGCAAGCCGGGGAGACCCGACCGAAAGGAGGTGATCCAGTGAGTGACTGTATCAGGGGGATGCGCCTCTAAGGCGTGCACCCGACGGGTGTGCATCCTTCGCGCATCCCAACAAACACGTGAGCCCGGCTCCCGAGTCCTCGGGGCCGGGCTCCTTCTTTTGGAGCCGTGTTCCGCCGCTACGTCGAAGACCTCCGCCTCATCCGGCCGGAGACGCGCGCCTACCTGATCGGCTCGGCGCTGATGGGCGCGGCGTACGCGGTGCCCTGGACCCTGCTCGGGCTCTACCTCGACCGCGTCGGGTTGAGCAAGACCGAGATCGGCTCGGTGCACTCCGCCGAGTCGTGGGGGCGAGCGCTGGTGGCCATCCCGGCCGCCTTCGTCCTGGCGACGCGGCGCACGACGCCGATCCTCGTCGGCATGAGTCTGGTGGCGGCGGTCGCGTACGCGGCCCTGCCGTGGATGCGCGGCGTCGGGCTCTTCGTCGCCGTCAACCTCGTCCGCGGCTTCGCGGACCAGGTGCACCACGTGGCGATCGCGCCCTTCCTGTTCCGGAACACGTCGATCCGGGAGCGCGCCGCTGCCTTCGGCCTGGCCGAGGCGGTGCACACCCTGATGGCGGTCTTCGGCTCGTTCGGCTGCGGTCAGGCCGTCGCGCGGCTGACGGACTTCTTCGGCGACGAGACGCGCTGCATGGGTGCCGTGCTGAGCGCGACGGCGCTCCTGCCGCTCCTCGGTGCCGTCGTCTTCGCCCGGATCCGCGAGGCGCCGCGGCCGCCGCAGAAGCGCCACCCGGTCCTGCCGGCGCTGCGCGAGCACAAGGGGCTCGTGCTGCGCTTCGCGATGCCCCAGCTCGTGATCGCGATCGGCGCCGGGCTCGTCATCCCGTTCCTGAACCTCTACTTCCAGGACCGCTTCGGGTTCAAGGCGGACGGGGTCGGGACGCTCTTCGCCTGCGGTCAGATCCTGATGACGACGGGGTTCCTCCTGTCGCCGGTGATCCTCCGGCGGATGGGCTTCGTGAAGGGCATCGTGCTCGTCGAGGTGCTCTCGATCCCGTTCTTCCTGACGATGGCCTTCTCGTTCCATCTTCCGCTCGCCATCGGAGCCTTCCTGCTCCGCGGCGCGCTGATGAACACCGCGCACCCGATCTTCAAGAACCTGATGATGCAGGCCTCGCCGGCGGGCCTGCGCGAGCTCCAGAACGGAGTGCTCGGGCTGCTCTGGGGCGTCGGGTGGGTGATCGGCCCGCTCGTCGGTGGCTGGATCCTCGACCACACGGGCAACGACTACGCGGTGCTGATGTGCGCGACCGTGGTCATGTACCTGGCGGCGAGCACGACGACGTTCTTCCTGCTCGGGCCCGTCGAGCGTTCAGCGGTCCGGCCAGACGCATCCGTCGAGGCATAGCCGCTCGGAGGCGACCGCCTGCGCGTCGGCGGAGCCGGAGTAGCCCATCGCGGCAAGCTCGCGGAGCTCGGCCTCGGTCAGCGGTTGCGCGTCGAGACCGCGCGGCGGCGAGCAGGCGCGGTCCGCGCGCAGCTTCTCTCTCGCGCGCGCGAAGTGCTCCTGCACCGGGAAGCCGACCGCGAGCCCGGAGCCCGGTCCGCGCTCGGCGGGGTTCGTCGCGAGGTCGAAGGTCGAGAACTTCAGCGGCCCGCCCGGCTCCTGGCGGGCGAGGACGTGCGTGTCGTCGAAGTAGAGACCCGCGTGCTTGTGCGGCGCTTCACCGCCGGGGGGGAAGACGACGAGCTGCGTCGTGTAGTCGGCCGGCGTGAGCTCCGCGTCGCGGCGCGCCGCGGCCGACAGGTCGCGCCCGCTCGCGCAGCTCGGCCCCGCGACGCCGGCGAGGGCGTAGATCGTCGGCGCCACGTCGACGAGCCCCGTCGTTCCGCCCACCCGCCGGCCTTCGGGCAGCACGCCCGGCCAGGAAAGCACGAGCGGCACGTGCACGCTCTCCGCGAAGAGCTGGCCGCGGTGCTGCTTTCCGCCGTGCTCGAAGAACTCCTCGCCGTGGTCGGAGGTGAGCACGACGAGCGTGTCGTCGCGCAGTCCGAGCTCTTCCAGACGGTCGAGCACGCGTCCCACCTGCGAGTCCACCCAGGCGATCTCGCCGTCGTAGAGGGCGATCAGGTGCTCCAGATCGCGCTGATCCATGTCGGCGCGCACCGGCGAGTCCGGCGTCGTCACGCGCCGCCCGTCGATCGGGCCGTCGTAGTCCGGATCGAAGAGCGTGTCGAACGGCGGCGGCGGGACGTAGCTGTCGTGGATGTCGAAGAGGTGCAGGAAGAGGAAGAAGGGCGCGTCGCCGTCCGCCCGCCCGTCGAGCCACGCGAGCGCCCGGTCGACCGCCTCGCCGGCGGTGGGGCGCTCCTCGTCGAACAGCGCCGGGTTCTCGTCGCGCCAGGCGCGGATCTCGTCGAGCTTGCCCGCGGCGCGCAGCGCTTCGAAGCGCTTGCTCCATTCGGGGTGCGAGAACACCGAGTGCCCGACGCGCTCGTACACGTCGAAGCCGGGCCCGAAACCGAAGCGCGGCTCGAGGTACTTCCACGTGTAGAAGCCGGCCGTCGCGTAACCGTGCGCCGACAGGACCTCCGGCAGGAACGTGCCGCGCAGCGGCAGCTCCGCCGGGGCGCCGTCCGCGCCCGTCACCTGCCACAGGCGGTCGTCGCAGATCCCGTGCGCGCTGATCGCGAGGCCCGTGAGCATCGAGAGGTGCGACGGCAGCGTCCACGAGGTCGGCGCGATCGTGCGCTCGAAGAGCACGCCGTCCGCCGCCAGCGCGTCGATGCGCGGCGAGGTCTCGCGCTCGTAGCCGTAGGCGTGCAGGTGGTCCGCCCGAAGCGTGTCCAGGCTGATCAGGAGCACGTTCGGGCGGCGGTCCGGACCCCCGTCCGCGCCTCCGCAGGCCGTCAGGGCGGCCCCGAGCGCCAGGATCGCGGGAATCCGGCAACGGGGCTCAAGGTGCGCGCGGCGCATCCGATCATCGTAGCGGAGGGTTCCCCACCGCCCCCGTCCCCGCGCCATGGAACCGGTCGCAGCCACCAACCACCCGATCGCGATCCGCCCGGCGGGCGCGATCCACCACGACCTCTCCTCGCTCCTGCGGGACGGGCGGGTGCTCGCGGGGGAGGTGCTGAAGACCCTTAACGGCGGCGGGCTTCTGATCGGCATCGGCCGGCACCGCGTTCCTGCCCAGACGCACCTCAAGCTGGATCCGGGTCACCATTTCCTGTTCCAGGTCGAGCGGAACGGCGACCAGTTCCTGCTCCGCATCCTCGGTGGGGGCGGGGAGTCCGACCTCGTGCGCTTCCTGCGCCAGGTGATCGGCGACGACCGTCCGATCGGCGAGCTCCTGAGCGAGCTCGCCGCGCGCGTGCGCGCCGAGCTGGAGCGTCCCGGCTCGAACCTTGAGGGGCTGCGCCGCATCCTCGCCGGCCTCGAGGGGCACGTCTTCCGACCGGGCGACGGCGGCGCCGAGCTCGGCGCGCTGCTCGAACGCGCCGGGTGGAAGTACGAAGCGGCGCTCCTCGCCGCGGCGCTCCGCGGCGGCGACCCGGCGGCGGTCGCGGCGCTCTCGAACGATCTGAAGGCGGAGCTCCTGCGCGTCCTGGCCGAGCTCCACGACGGTCCTTTGCGCGAAGCGGTCGCGCGCGCCCTCGCGGGAATAGAGGCGGAGCAGCTCCTCAACCTGGCGCGGCACCACACCGGCGAGCCCTTGGTGTTCAGCTTCCCGCTCCCGGACGGCGGAGCGTGGACGACCGCGCAGCTCCTCGTGTACCCGCGCGGCGAGCACGAGCAGGACGGCGACGCGGAGTGGAGCGAAGAGGACGGCGTGCAGCGGCTCGTGCTCGGCGTGAGCTTCACGCACACCGGACCGGTGCGCGCCGACCTGATGCTGACCGACGAGCTCCTCACGGCGCGCGTACTCGTCACGCGGCCGGAGCTCGCGCAACGCCTGCAAGCGGACTTCCCCGCCCTCGCCGAGCGGATCCCCGCCGGCGGGCGCGCGGTCAAGCTCCTCGCCGGCGTCGGCGAAGCCGAGGACGTCGAGGTGCGCTCGAACCCGCTCGACATGCAGCTCTTTCGCGACAACCACCTGATGGACGTCTCCGGATGAGCGCCGCCCGCGAAGAGAAGCCGGCGCTTCCCGCCGGCGCGGTGGCGCTGCGCTACGACTCCGATTCGCGCTCGGCGCCCGACGTCGTCGCCAAGGGCAAGGGCGAGGTCGCCGAGAAGATCCTGAAGCTCGCGAAGGAGCACGGCGTCCCGGTGCGCGAGGACAAGGACCTGTTGCAGCTCCTCGCGGTCTGCGACGTGGGGGACGAGATTCCGGTGGAGCTCTACACCGCGGTGGCGGAGCTGCTCGCGTATCTGTACGGGCTCAACGGCGAGCTGGCGGTCACTCCAGACTCCTGATCGTCCAGGTCCACGCGAAGTCGACCTCGCCGCCCAGACAGTCGAACTTCGCGAACTGCCACTCGCCGAGCACCGGGTCGTTGCGCTCCGTCGTGAACGCGAGGTAGGTCGACATCAGCGCGTAGTTGTGCACTTCGCCGAGATCGGTCAGCAGAGGGTCGATGCAGAACCAACCGATCCCGTCGATCCATGCTTCCACCCACGAGTGCATCTCGGAGCCTCGCTCGTCGTCGAGGATGCCCACGAGCCGCCGCGCCGGGATGCCGTTGGCGCGGTAGAGGCAGACGAGCAGGTCGCTGTAGTCGCTGCAGTCGCCGGACCGGCGCCGGCAGGTCTCGAGCACGCCCTGGTCCAGGGGGATGTAGCCCGGATAGCGAAGGGTGTCCCCGACGATCTGGATGCCGTGCTGGAGACGCCAATCCTCGTCGACGTCGGCAAGTGGATCGGCCAGCCTTCGAACCCGCTCGTGGTCGTGCTCGAGCCCGGGCTCGACGGCCAGGTAGCGTTCCCGTTCCTCCGGCGAGAGAGGCTCGACCTTGGAGAGATCGGCGTCGACCAGACCGATCAGGTCGCGGCGGTGCAGCTCCACCTCGAGATCGATCCGCACCCGCGTCTCGGCCTCGGGCTCGGCGAAGAAGAACTCGGCGTAGCGGACTCCGCCCTCCTCGAAGGTGCGCACCGGCTTCGGGTTGATGACCTCGTCGCGCACGATCTGCGCCGGCGGCAGGTCGGGCGGAAGCCAGAGGACCACCCGGAGGTCCTTCGTCCCCGGCTCCGAGGTGAACGTGTACTCGAGGGTCGCGCGGACGAAGCGGTCCGGCGGGTGCCCCCCGGGCGAGCACGCCGCCAGGGCGAGCGGAACGAGCGTGAGAACGCGCCGCATCGCGCCGAAGCTACGGCGGCGCGGCGGGCTATGCCACCGCCTCGCGCGCTCCGCGGCGGAGGAGCCGCTCGTGGTGGCGGTGCCAGTCGCTCCGAAAGCGCCCCTCCGGGTCGTGCGCGTTCTTCGCGGCCAGGAACTCGCGGAAGCGCGGGTGCGCCGCCTCGACCTGGGCGCGCGTCGCGTGGCGGTGGTAGGTGAGGTAGTAGCTGCCGCCCCGGCGCAGCGCGAGGTCGATCAGCCGGCGGAAGTCCGCGCCGGCCTTCGCCTCCCCGCGCGGCGTGTGCTCGACGTGGAGGTTGAAGACGGTGCAGGCCCACGGCTCGCGCGCCCAGGCGAGCACGCTCTCGTCGTCCCGCTCGATCAGGCGCACCGTGCCGTAGATCACGTCCACGCCGTTCGCGCGGAAGTCCTCGCGCGCGTCCTCGAGGAAGGCGCGCAGCGCGGTGCGGGGGACGTAGACCTCGGTGATGACCTCGCTCGCGGGGTGGTGCGCGCCCAGCCGCGCGTCGAGCTCCGCGTGGTAGCCGTCGACGTAGACGCCGAGCTGGTGCGTGTCGGAGCGATAGACCTGCCCGTCGGTCGCGAGGTAGTGCTCCGCGTAGCGCCGGAAGCCCTCGGACTTGTCGGCGTGCGCCAGGTAGAGGAGCTCCTTCCACGCCTCGGGCGAGAGCGCGCGCGTTTCCTCCTGCGCCGGTGTCTCGTCCGCCACGGGCCGGTAGCAGGAGAACACGCCTTGCCGCAGGAACTGCTCGCTCGCGGGATCGATCGCGAACTGGAAGTCGCCGTAGAGGCAGCCGTCCGCGATGCGCTCGTCGAAGGCGGACATCAGGCGGTCGGTGGAGAGAAGCTCGACGTCGCGGCGGATCTTGACGCGCGGCGCGAGGCGCAGCGTGACGCAGTAGACGACGCCGAAGAGCCCATAGCCTCCGATCGCGAGCCGGAAGAGCTCCGTGTCCTGCTCGCGGCTGCAGAGCCGCGCCTCGCCCGACGCGTCGACGAGCACGAACGACTCGACGTCCGCGATCAGAGGCCGCATCGCGAGCCCGCGCCCGTGCACGTTCGCGGCCAGCGCGCCGCCGAGGCTCAGGCGGTCGGCGCCCGTCTGTTTCTGCGCGATGCCCCAGCGCGGCTCGTCCCCTTGCAGGCGGTGGCTCGCCGCGATCAGCTCCGGCCAGAGGATGCCCGCCTCGGCGGTGAGGAGCCCGCGCTCGACGTCCAGGTCGAGCACCCGGTCCAGCCCGGTGGTATCGAGGTGCAGCGTGCCGGTTCCGAACTGCTGGGCGCCCATTGCGTGCCGGCCGCCGGCCAGCGAGATCGCACGCCCTTCGACGGCGGCGCGGCGGACGAGGGACTTCAGGTCGGCGAGGCAGCGCGGGCGGGCCACCGCCGCGACCGCGGTCGGGTTCAGGGCGGAGTGGACGTCGTTCAGGAGCTTCATGGGGGCTCCAAGCGCAACGCACATGCCTACCGCCCCGCCGGGCCTCCCGGGCCGCCTGGAGGGGATGCTGGACACGGGATGTGCAGGGGAAGCACACTGCATGCTCGATGGAGCTGAAGCCCGCCGAGCGCGACTTCTTCCGCCGCGTGGCCCGCGCCGTGTTCACCAATCCCTTCGGAGACGAGTGGGAGAAGATGGAGAGCGCGCCCGTCACGGAGCGGATCGTAGCCCTGGAGCGCGAGGGGCGGGCGGACCTCGGCGACTACCGCGGCGAGGACGAAGAGGTCCTCCGGTACACGTATCTGTTCGACCTCTACTTCCGCTATCGCGAACGCTTCGACGGCGTGATCGACGCGCAGCTCGAGGCGGGCGAGGAACCGGTGGCCGTTCCCTTCGCGGGCGAGGTCCTGGCCGAGCTCCGCCGGCGCGGTTTCTCCGCCGCGAGCGCGCGCCGGCACTTCGCGCTCTTCTTCCAGCTCCGGCGCGCCTTCTTCTTCATCGACCGGGCGCTCGTCGGCACGAGCCCGTGCATGCGCGCGCTGCGCCGCGACCTCTGGAACAACATCTTCACGCGCGACCTGCGGCGCTACGGCGAGCTGCTCTGGGACCGCATGGAGGACTTCTCGACGCTCCTCCTCGGCGAGACGGGCACCGGCAAGGGCTCCGCCGCCGCGGCGATCGGGCGCAGCGGGTTCCTCCCGCTCGACCGCAAGGACGAGCGTTTCGTCGAGAGCTTTACCCGCGCCTTCGTGTCGCTCAACCTCTCGCAGTATCCCGAGCAGCTCATCGAGTCGGCGCTCTTCGGCCACGAGAAGGGCGCCTTCACCGGCGCGATGCAGGCGACCGAGGGCGCCCTCGCCGGCTGCTCGCCGCACGGCTCGGTGTTCCTCGACGAGATCGGCGAGGTCGCGGCGCCGGTGCAGATCAAGCTCCTGCGCGTGCTGCAGGAGCGCGTCTTCACGCCGGTCGGCTCCAACCGCGAGAAGCGCTTCCGCGGCCGCGTGATCGCGGCGACGAACCGGAGCCTCGACGAGCTCCGCGCCGAGGGCGCCTTCCGCGACGACTTCTTCTACCGGCTGTGCTCGGACGTCATCGTCGTCCCGCCGCTGCGCCTGCGCCTGGAGGAGGACCCCAACGAGCTCGGCGACCTCGTCAAGAGCGTGATGACGCGCCTCCTCGGCGTCGAGGACGCGGCCGTCGCCGCCGACGTGCGCCGCACGCTCGAGAACGAGCTCGGCCCGCGCTACCCCTGGCCGGGCAACGTGCGGGAGCTCGAGCAGGCCGTGCGCCGCGTGCTGCTCAAGGGCAGCTACGGCGGCGACCTGCGGGGGAGCGCCGCGGTCGAGGCGGCGGACCCGGAGCTCCGCGAGCTCCACGCCGGCACGATGGACGCCCGCCAGGTCCTCGCCGCCTACTGCGCCATGCTCCACCGCCGCCACGGCAGCCTCGCCGCCGTCGCGCGCGTGACGCGCCTGGACCGCCGCACCGTGCGGAAGTACGTGGAGGAATCAGGCGCGAAAGTCGGCTTTCCTCAATCACGTCGCCCGACACACCTCCCACCGGACACCCAACCGAGAGACGACGAACCGGGAACAGGCCAGCGGTCAACCATCTGATGGCCTCTCTTCCTAACGTCCTGACGTTCTTCTCCTCATGAAAACAAGGCGATCGTTCCGTCCCGCAGCCACACAGCATGGGTCGAAACCGTCAGGCGGCGGCTGGGCATGGTGCAGGGCGTAACTTCGTGAAGGAAGAAGTTCCCCGTGATCACGAGGTCACCGGCACGGCAGGGGATGTCGTCTGACGGAATGCCCTCGACAAGCCTCTCCGAGAGACCGTAGTTGCCGACGGGTGATTCGCCGCTGTCGGCGGTGTTGCCTGGAGCCATGCCGAGCTGCCGGTAGACTCTGAGATCACCACCGCAACCGCCTTCACGTAGGATGATGTTGATTCCCAGCTGCCAAGCAACGTCTCGTCCGAAGTCGGGAAAATCGAAAGGAGCTCTGTCGAAGTGGAGGAGCGGGGCTCCAGAGCGGACAAGACCGGCGTAGAGCATCCTCCCCGTCGACGGATGGCGGGCTCGGACAACATCCTGCGGCCATGCAGCACTCAAGAGAGCTGTCCAAGTCCCCACGGGATCGCCTACGGAGGAGAAGTCTTCCCTACGCATTGCTTCGCCGGCGTCGGCTTTGCCCCAATACGAATCCCAGTCGCCCTCTGTGTATTCGAACTCCCAGTGGGATGGAACGCCATAAACGGTTCCCAGGTCGATTGCCTGGTAGTCTCGGGCGCTCTCAACTCGCTTTTCGATGCAGGTCAAGACTGCTTCTAGTTCCGGCTGGTCATAGAAACCGGGGATACGGATACCAGGGACTTCGCCTCGGAAACACCCGACGAGAACCTCGTAGGTGAGCCGATCCCCGGAACGAACATCAACGACGACGTGCCTCCACGGTACTAGATCAAGCATGGTGTAAGCCTCCAAGTAGATCGGAAAGGCGAGGGTAGGAGGCGGCCGGGAAACAGCACTCCTACCCCCGCTCATCAAATGCCCAATATGCACCTCGTCCACGTCGTGAGCGGCAAGTGCCGCCTCTCCTCACCACCGGAGTCGTAAGTGCGTTCAACCCTCGTTCTGAAGAGCGGTAAACCGCTGCTTGCCATCCTCCTATTCCCCAGCGCCTTCCCGCTGTCCGCGCTTCTGCTTCGCTTTTGTGCGCTTGTGGGAAGCAGAGACCCTTGGCCGATCTGGCCCGCAGTTGTGCAAGAGGTCCCTCTACACGTCGTCGTGGAACTCTCGTAAGGCCGAATCGCGCGCGCTCCATCTCCGTGCCGAGACACCCGCAAGCGGGAGTTGTCGAGCGACCACCGCCAGCAGTGGACGACCGAGCTCCGCCGCGATAACGTGTTCAGTGTCTGGTCGAGCTGCGGAAGTCGGCTACTAGGCAGTCGGTATCAGAACGCCGGTCCACGTGACCTGAATGATTGACCTTACTGAGATTCCGCCTGCGCCACCGGGTGGCGAAAACCCCGAGGCGTTTGAGTTCTTTGCGCGAGACTTCCTCGCGGCCCTCGGCTTCACTATCGTCGAGGGGCCGGACCGCGGACAAGATGGAGGCAGGGATCTTCTGGTCGACGAGCCGCTGGGAAGCTAAGAGCCCGTCCTAAAACCCGTACAGAAGGCTGTTAATCTCCACCCGGTTATGGTCTCACTTGAAGGATGGAGCACGACTTCTTCGACGTCCCTGATGATCTGTGGGATCTGATCGAACCGCTTCTTCCAGCCGAGCCGCCGAAGCCAAAGGGAGGAAGGCCACGGGTTCCTGATCGAGTTGCGTTGGCTGGGATCCTCTACCGTGTGCGCACAGGGTGCCAGTGGAAGGCGCTGCCGCGTGATTTTGGATCCGGCTCGACGTGCCACCTGCGCATGATGCAGTGGGCTCGTGCGGGCGTGTTCCCGAAGATTCACGAAACGCTTCTTCGGTACTACGACAATCGACGAGGGATAGTGGGACTTCGCTTCGCTCGATAGTGCCTCGGCGAAGGCGCCCAAAGGGGGGGCGAAACCGGGCCAAGCCCGACGGATCGGGGGAAACTCGGCGTAAAGCGCCATGTTCTCACGGACGGCCGTGGGGTGGCTTTGTCCGTGCTGATCACGGGCGCGAACGTGCACGACAAGTGGATGGTGGCCAAAGCACTCGACGCAGTCGTGCTTCGAACATCCCGCGGACCTCGACGTCCCAAGAACCTGTGTCTCGACAAGGGCTACGACTACGCTGACGTCGAGGCCGCACTTAGCGCGCGCCGAATCGTCCCTCACATCCGTCGCAGAGGCGAGCCGCCCATGACCGGCTGCGTGCGTGGCAAGCCCCGCCGCTGGGTCGTCGAACGGACCAATAGCTGGCACAACCGCTTCCGCGGACTACTCATCCGCTGGGAGCGCATCGCCGAGAACTACCTCGCCATGCTTCAACTGGCGTCCGAAATCCTCGCCTTCCAGGCTGCACGGTTTTGGGACGTGCTCTTATTCTCTCGCCAGAGTAAGAGGTGGGTAGTGAGCGTGAAGCACCGCATCCACTCTGGACGCTCGGTCCGGCACTCCGATGAGTGGGATCCGGGGGGAAAGGTCCGGAAGTTCCAAGCTGATGGGTTCATGGCCTTCTATTCCACCGTGCCTAGCTCGGCGCTCGCGACCACTCTCAAAATGGTGGCATTGGAGTTTGACGTTGAAGTCTTCGACCGAGGTCGGATCGAAGGGACACTCCTGTCGGCTCGCAGCCTACTGCCCGTCATCAAGCAACACCTACCTGAGAGCTATCAACGCATTCGGCGAGATCGGCAAGATGACCTGCAAGGTTGGCTCAAGCTCTGCGCGGATGCGGGCTTTGATGTCTCACAAGAGACGCTCAGTCATTTGGCGGCCTTGGAGATATCGAGACCCGACTCCTCGGGGTCATTCAGAATCTCAGATGCCGGGACAGAACGGCTCATCGTCGTCTGCTTCATCGGTGAACGAGTCATGAAGGGAGACTTCACAGTCTTCGATTACTTCGCATCTATCGATCGTACGATCTGGGAGCCTCTTGTCGCGTTGCTCAAGACGGTTCCCGTCAAGGAGGATGCTCTAGAGGAGGCGATAGCGGGGGCAACAGATACCTTGAAGGCCCGCATTCTTGTGCACCTCGCCGGCGAACTTGCGATTACACACTGCACAAAGGCCATCTGTCAGCACGTGCTCTTCATGGGCCACCATCATGACCGCTTAATGGTCGAGCACGGTCTAATGGCACGGCCATTCTCTGAGATTGCCTTGGGTGCTCTCAGCTCTATGCCCTCTGCCGCCAAACCCGTGATTGAGCAATATATGGAACTGGCCGCCAAGCGGAAGAGATGGCAAGCAAAGAGGCTCTTCGAGAAAGCGCCGCAGGCGCCCGAGTGATCTGCCGAACCAGAGCACAAGCCGTCGCTCGTTGGGGTTGAGGAACGCTATCGCCGGCCCCCAGCGCTATTCCTGCCCGGTCTCCTGTGCGAGGCTTGTTTAGGGCTCTGGGCGACTCTGCTTCTGGTGTTTCGTATGAACCGGCTTCTTCTTTGAGCGAGTTCTCTGGGCGTCGGGAACCCACTTGGCTCCCTGAGAGCGAAGATGATCCAGAGTCTTTGAGACCATTGTGCCGATCACTTCGCATGCCTTCTGTTCGCGCTTCGGCCAGTAGTCACGTCCGATCGATCGCATGGAAAGCTCACCATCCGACTCCAGCCAGCGCTCACACGCTTCGTGTTCGGAGCTTCCTCTCGGGAAGGTTTCGGCAATCTTCTTTCTGAACACTTCTGCGAACTCTCGCGCGCGCTCCACGACATCGACGTCTTGGGGCGGGACCGGAATCTCGTAGTCGATGCCAGATTGCTCAGGTCGACGGCGCGCGTCTCGAAAACTATTCGCCACTCGTCGGCTGACGACCATTCTCGACCATTGGTCCCATTCCTCGGGTGTCAACTCCTGGGCGGGCTTAGTGCCTCCTCCCCAGGTTACCTGTTCGTTGTTGTCGTACTTTGACTCGAATTCGCCCTTGATTTGGTCTCCAACTCGCTCCCTGTCCACTTGGGGACGGCCTCGCATCTTAGTGCCTACCAAGGTGTCGATCGTCTGCTCGACGTACTGCCAGATTTGCCTTCTCTTCATCCTCCTGCTCACTCATTCAATTGGGGACGTTTGGGTTAGGACGGAGGTCCCTAGAGTTCAACGGGCCGTGTCGGAAGTCTCCGACACGGCCCGCATTGCCGCTCGCTCAACCGGTGTCGTTGATCACCCGGACCAACACGCGCACCTCCTTTCAGTTTGCTTGCTTCAAAGCTCAGCCCTTGGCGTCGAGTCTTAGGAGCAGTGTGACTTCCGCGAAGTTCAATACTGCGTGCTTCACAGTCTCGTCCTCCAGCAAGTCAGGGTGCTTCCTAAAGAGGCTCATCACGGCGTCATGCATCGTGTCCTCTAGTACCTCCGGACAGCCACGCTCGTTGACCAGCGATAGACGCTCAGCGAACTCACTGTCGACGTAGCATGTAGCCCAGGATGCTCGACCAGGAGAATCCTCCTCCATGTTTTGAGCGACTCCCGCCGAACCTAGACGGTCGGCGGGTTCGAAACCTGGCACAAGAGGTCTCCCTCGACTCCGTTCACGACGACGCTGTCCTGCACGACGACGTTAACAGTCGCATCTGTGTCGACGGGGATGACTCCGACAACGACGCCTTTGACGACAACGTCGTCGTCAACGACCTTGACGTAGATATCCTGGTTGACCACGGGGACACATCCCAGGGTTCTCTCGACCTCTTCAACCGGCAGGACGGCGTAGACGGGGGCCGTTTCGCCGGAGACCACATCAGCAACATCTTCAGCAGTGTCGACGACTTCGACCGGCGTTCCGACCGAAACGTTGTTGGTGTGCAGCTCGACTTCGACTGCTTCGATCTTGCGAGTAACGTTCTTCATGTTGCGCTTTGCTTAGAAAGTTGACTTGAGCGGGCGGGAACTGATCGTTCAGCTCCTTTCACCTCTCTCATCCCCATTCGGTGCTGAGTGTCCGCCAAAAAAAGCCAGAAGGACGCCGAAGTTCTTCGTCAAGAACTACTTAGGAAAACGTTAATCTCTACTCGAATGTCTCGCCTTGCGTCACAGCGCAAGCGAGGGTGCGCTTAGTGTGAGGTGGCAGAGCTGCTGCGCCGTGTTCGGGCATTCTGACGCAGCACAACGCTCTCTCGGCGCCTCGACGAAATCCGGAGCCGGCTGAACCGGATCCCACCGCCGCGGCATTCCTCCTGCGACAATCGGAGGTCCCGACGCCGATGGCACCCAAGAAGAGCCAGAACCCCGAATCGCTGCTCCTTCACGCGGACTTCGTCCGCGGCTTGGCCAGGGGCCTCCTGTTCGACTCCAACAGCGCCGACGACGCGGTCCAGGGCACCTGGGTGGCCGCCGTCGAAAGCCCGCCCGCTGCCGGCGCGAACCCGCGCGGGTGGCTGGGCACGGTCCTGCGCAACTTCGTTCGCCAGCGCAAGCGCGGCGACCGGAGGCGGAACCGGCGCGAGGAGGACGGCGCGAAGAAGGAGGGCCTGCCCTCCGTCGCGGACGTGGTCGAGCGCGAGGCGATGCGGCGCGAGGTCGTCGACGCCGTGCTCGAGCTCGACGAGTCCTCCCGCACCGCGATCCTCCTGCGCTACTACGAGGACCTGCCGCCGCGCGAGATCGCGCGCAAGCTGGACGTCCCCGTGGAGACGGCGCGCACGCGCATCAAGCGCGCGTTGGAGAAGCTCCGCAACAAGCTCGACGAAGAGCACCAGGGCGACCGCAACGCCTGGGGTGCTCTGCTCCCTCCCTTCGTCACCAAGGAGAGCGTGATGGCAACAGCAGGTGGTTCGGCAGTCCTCGGTTCGACCGCGGTCAAGGCCGCGGCGGCGGCGGTCGTCCTCGTGGGCGGCGGCGTGGCGTGGTACGCGATGAACTCGTCGTCGTCCGACGACGACGTGAAGGAAGCGGCGGTCATCGCGAAGAGCGACCCCGCGCCGGCGTCTCCGCTCGAGGGGACGCAGGAGCGGGCCGACGCGCAGCTCAAGGCGCCGCAGGGTCCGGGCGGCTCCGCGTCCGACCCGCAGACCGGCGGGCCGGGCGGGCGCACCGTCGTCGTGAGCCAAACGACCGGCGTCACCTTCCGGGGGAGCGTGCTGGCGAACGACGCCGCCTTCCCCGTCGAAGGGGCCGTCGTGCTCTTCTCGCGGGTCGACCCCGAGGAGATCGACTACGACCGCGAATGGCCCTGGTGGGAGGAGGGGCCGCACGACTACCGCGCGGTGACCGACGCGGACGGGAAGTTCGCGCTCACGCTCGAGCCCGAGGACGCGACGCGCGTCGTCTGGGCCAAGCTCCACTACATCGCGCCGGGCTGGTTCCTCACGACGGGCGAGGGACGGCGCTGGCAGAAGGGGACCCCGGAGGACCGGATCGCCTTCCGCGTCGAGGCGCAGCCGATCGGCAAGCTCCGCGTGCAGGCCAAGGCGAAGGACTCGGGCCAGCCGCTCGAGGGCTTCATCGCGACCATGACGAGGGAGGGGAACTACTCGCGCGAGCATCACAGCGAGGGAACGGTCGCCGAGCGCTACGTCTCCTTGCCCCAGGGAACGACGAGCGCGACCTTCACGGTCGGCATCGAGGACCCGCGGGTGATCGCCGATTCCCAGGTCGTCGAGCTGGCTCAAGGGGCGACCGTCGACGTGGAGCTCGCGTACGAGTGGGGGCGCGAGATCTCCGGCACGGTCGTCGACGAGGACGGCAACGCCCTCGCCGACGCGGTGGTCTTCTTCGGCTATCCGAGCGCGATGCGCGGCGGCCGGCCCAACGGCGCCTACGAGGAGGAGCACGTGCCGCACGCCTCGCGCACCGACGCCGCGGGCGATTTCACGATCCGCGGATCGGGCGGGCTGCTCACGGCGTGGCACGACGACCACAGCCCGGTGAGCGTTCCGGTCGCGGAGGCGGATCGCATCGAGCTCGAGCCGCGCAGCACCATCCGCGGCCGGATCCTCCGGCCCGACGGGACGCCGTTCGACGAGGGCTGGATCACGCTCGACCGCTCGTGGGAGATTCCGCTGAACCCGGACGGCACCTTCGAGTTCGCCGAGGTCGAGGCGGGCTCCCACGGCTTGACCTTCCCGCCCGAGCGCTGGGTGACGGTCCACGTCGAGCCCGGCGACGTGCTCGAGGTCGAGATCCCCGAGCTGATCCCCGAGGTCGCGCTCGAGGTGCAGAGCGGCGGAGTCCCGCTGAACACGCACCGCGAGATGGACGGCATCGTCGTCGGCCTCGACGACGTGGCGGGGCTCTTCGAGTTCCGTCGTCACGACGACGGCAAGGTCCGGCTGCGCCGCGTCGTCCCCGGCCGCTACGTCACGATCCAGCACCGCGGGCTGATCGGGTACGCCGACGTCCGGGGAGCGGAGGGCGTCCTGGACGTCGGCGACAAGAGCCTGCGGATCCTCGGGCCGCCCGGCACGAAGGTCTACGCGATCCCGGAGGGTCTGAACGCCGCGGCGAGCTACTGGGCGCGCCGCCAGCTCACGCAGGAGATTCCCGCCGACGGCGTCGTCGGGCTGGATCCGTTGCCGGCGGGCGACTACGTGATCGGCATCGCCAACCGGGGGGACCTGACGACCGTGACGGTCGACCGGGACGGCACGGAGGTGTCGCTGCACGACTGACGAGAGGGGAAGCCTTAGACTGGGCCGCGTCATGTCGCACGACGGACGCGGCCCTCTTCCTTTGCTGGCGCTCACGGTCGGCGATCCCGCGGGGATCGGGCCGGAGATCTGTCTGCTCGCGCTCGAGAGCGAAGCGGTCCGCGACGCGGCGCGCGTGCTCGCGCTCGGGCCGGCGGCGCTGCGCCCCGCGTCGGTTCCGTTGCTGTCGTCGCCCGCCGAGCTCGACCACTTCGGCTGGATCGACACCGGGACCGACGGCGACTGGACGCCCGGCCGCCCGCAGGCCTCCGGCGGCGACGCGGCGCTCCGGGCGCTCCGCCGCGGGGCGGCGCTCGCGCACGTGGGCGGAGTGGACGCGCTCGTCACCGGACCGGTGTCGAAGGAAGCCCTGCACCTCGCCGGCGAGGAGGTGGAGGGGCAGACGCAGCTCCTGGCGCGGTGGGCGGACGCCGAGCGCGTGCAGATGCTCGCCGTCGCGGGCGAGCTCCGCGTCTTGCTCTTGACCCGCCACCTGCCGCTACGCGAAGCGCTCGACGCGATCACGACCGAGCGCGTGCTCGATCACCTGCGGCTGCTGCACGGGGGACTGGAGCGCTTCGGCTTCACGCGTCCACGCCTCGCGCTCGCCGGTTTGAACCCGCACGCCGGCGAGGCGGGCCTCCTCGGCTCCGAGGAGCGCGAGCTCCTCGCGCCCGCCGTTGCCGCCGCGCGGGACGAGGGCATCGACGTCGCCGGCCCGCTCTCGCCGGACTCGGTGTTCCTGCGCGCGAAGGACGGCGCGTACGACGGCGTGCTCGCGCTCTATCACGACCAGGGCCTGATCGCCGCGAAGCTCGCGGCGCCGCGCAGGAGCGTCACGGTGCTCCTCGGCCTGCCCTACCTCCGCGTGAGCCCCGCGCACGGAACCGCCTTCGACGTCGTCGGAACCGGCGCCGCGGACCCGACGAACCTGATCGAAGCGTTGCGCCAGGCCGCCGCCTGGAGCCGCTCGCGCGCCTAGCTCATTCCGCGTTCGGGTAGCCCAGCTCGGCCGCCCGTTGGAGGTGCTCGGCCGCCGCTTCCCAGAGCGCGTCCGACCCGCCCGGCCAGGGCAGCTCGGGATCGTTCTCCGCCTTGACCTGGAGCACGAGCCCTTGCAGGAACGCGAGTGCGCCCGGGTCGCGCGCGCTCTCTTCGCCGCGGCGCGCGACGTCCAGGCCGGCGCGCACCCACGCGAGGCGCCGACGCGGGTCGGGCTCGTTCTCGACCGAGGCGAGGTTGAGCGAGAGGTGCCAGGCCAGAAGCTCCCAGCCGCGTGTGTCGGACGGATCCAGCGCGATCGCGGACTCGGCGCGCGCGATCGCGAGCTCGTGACGGCCCGACATCTGGGCGCGCTCGAACCGGATCCACTGCACGTTCGCGGCGAGCTGCGCGAAGGGCCCGAGGACCCGGCGTGCGGGACCCGCGTCGTCGCGAACCGCGGCCGTCTCCGGCCTGATGAGGAAGAAGGTGGCGACGAGCGCCGCGGCCGCGGCCCAGCCGGCGACGCGCAGCGGGCTCACGGCGCGCTCCTCCAGCTCGCGAGCCCGCGCGTCGCGAGCAGAAGCCCGCCGCCGACGCACGCGAGGAAGCCCGCGAGCGTGCTCGCCGAGAGCGGCGCGGGCACAAGGCCGTCGCCGACCACGATGGCGGCGAGGAACAGGTCCCCGCCGGGAAACCACTGCGGCGCCGCGTTCCAGAACCACGGGAAGAGCCAGGCGCAGAGGACGAGCGCCGCGGCGATCGGCCCCTGTACCCACGCGCCGAGGCCGAGCGCGAGCGCGACCCACGCGCCGACGAGCAGCAGCACGCGCGCGGCCATGCCGAGCGTCGCCTGCCGCTCGCTCGCCGCGGGCGTCAGCAGGCTCGCGCTCCCGCGCGGGAGCACGACGATCGCGCCGGGTGCGACGCGGCGCAGCTCGAGCTCGGCTGCGTCTGCGCCGTCGAGCTCCAGCGGCAGCTCGATCGACGTGCGTCCGGCGAGGCGCGCGCTCGCGGTCGAGCTCGCGCCGCCCGCGCGCACGCGGAACTCGACGTCGGCGCTCGGCCCCGCGCCGGGCAGGACGGTCGGCCGCAGGCGCAGGCGCGCGCCGCGCGGGACGTCCGCGAGATCCGCGAGCGCGCACCGCGCCTCGTCCTCGTCGAACAGCACGAGCGCCGGGTGCTCGAGGGTGCGCACGAGCCGCCACGCGGGCGGCGAGCCGCCGGCGGCGATCTCCGCGCAGACCGCGCCGGCGAGGATTAGCGCCGCGCCGGCGGCCCAGATCCCCGCGAAGGTCGAGAGCACGACGGTGCCGTGCCCCACCGCGCGCGACGCGAGCCAGTCGGAGTCCGTGCGCCGCCAGCGGGGGATCGTCCCGCCGGCGCGCAGGACGAGCGCCGGCAGGAGGAAGACGCCCAGGAGCAGCCACACGCCCTGGCGCGCGAAGGCGCGCGCCGACGCGTCGTCGCCGACCGCGTCGAGCACCACCGCGGACACGCCCCAGTCGCGCAACGCCGCGACGGCGAGCACCGCCAGCGCGAAAAACAGAAACCCCCGCGGCAGCGTCCGGCGCAGCGCGAGGAGCGCCAGGCCCGTGTGCATCAGCTTGCGTCCCCCAGGCGCCGGTAGAGCTCGAGCAGCGCCCCCGCCCCCGGCCCGCGCGAGACGACCTTCGCCCCGGCCTCGGCGGCGGCGCGCTCGATCCGCTCGACGGCCTCCGGGCCGGCGTTCTCGAGCTCGAGCCGCACCCGGCTGCCGTCGGCGACGAGCCGCTCCGGCTCGCCGGCCGCGGCGACGCGGCCTTCGATCAGGACGCAGAGCTCGTCCGCCGGGTCGAACACGTCGGAGAAGATGTGCGACGAGACGACGACCGCCGCCCCGCGCGCGAGCGCCTCGCCGCGGAGCTCCTGGAGGACGCCGACGCCGACCGCGTCGAGGCCGGCGGTCGGCTCGTCGAGCAGGATCAGCTCCGGCTCGTGCAGGAAGGCCTGCGCGAGCCCGAAGCGCCGTAGCATCCCCTTGCTGAAACGTCCGAGCGTTCGCCGCCCGACGTCGGCGAGGCCCACGCGCGCGAGCATCGCCGGCACGCGCTCGCGCCGGTCGGCGCGCGAGAGCCCCTGCAGCGAGCCGAGGAGGTCGAGCGCCGAGCGCGCCGAGAGCTCCTCGGGAAACGGCGACACCTCAGGCAGGAAGCCGAGCCTCCGCCGCACGTCCGCGCGCTCGGGCGAGCCGCCGAGCACGCGGAGCTCGCCGGCGCTCGCGCGCTCGATCCCGGCGAGGATGCGCAGCAGCGTGCTCTTGCCCGAGCCGTTCGGCCCGACCAGCCCGAGCATGCGGCCGCGCTCGAGGCTGAGGTCGATCCCGTGCAGCACCTCGTGCCGCCCCAGACCGAGGGGCCCGGGGAAGTGCTTCCTGAGTCCGACCAGGCGGAACGCGGGCTCGCTCGCGGAGTTCGCCATCCGGTCGCGGTAGTGTGCCAAACCGGCGACTGCTATCGTTTCCGGATCCATGGGGAAGCGCATTCTCGGAACGCCCGGGCAAGGGGATTGATGCCGCAGCTCTTCGTGTTGTCGGGGCGCGACGTCGGTAAGTCGTTCGAAGTGAACGGGCCGGTCACGCTCGGTCGCGCGACGACGTGCTCGAGTCGCCTCGCCGACCGCTCGGTCAGCCGCGAGCACGCGCGCATCGAGGAGGAGGACGGCCACTGGTACGTC
>JANQEJ010000216.1 GCA_028278425.1 Planctomycetota bacterium
GGGATGGCGGAGAGGGCGGGATTCGAACCCGCGGACCCCGAATAGTGGAGTCACCAGATTAGCAATCTAGCGCATTCAGCCGCTCTGCCACCTCTCCGCTCGGGGCTTCGGGGGCGAGGATCCTATCCATGCCGTGGTGGGCGGGCAAGGTTGCGCGGCCGGTGGGCGGGACCGCGCCGCGGCGGGCGACGCGTCTGCGCACTATGACCGATACCGCTCGGCGTATCCGGTTCCGAAACTTTGCGGCTCCAACGCAACCCCCCGACCTGAGAGGCGCACATGCTGTCGATTTCCCTCGCGGTTCTCGCCCCTGCTCTCCTCGCCCCCCAGCAGGAGGAGCCCGCACCCGAGTCGTCGCCGTGGAAGGTGGCCTTCACGGAGGGGGACGTCTGGCTCAAGTTCCGCTACCGCTTCGAGTACGTCGACCAGGACGGCGTCCCGCGCGAGGGGGAGGCCTCGACCCTGCGCACGGTGGTCGGTTACCGCACGCCGGTCTACGAGGGGTTCTCCGGACTGATCGAGTTCGAGGATGTCACGCCGATCGGCAACGAGGACTACGACCCCGATCCGACGGGCCCGCCCTCGCCCTTCCCCGTCGTCGCGGACCCCGACGGGACGGAGGTGAACCAGGTCTACGTGCAGTACGACTCGGCCGAGGGCACGTCGGTCAAGGCGGGGCGCCAGCGGATCACGCTCGACAACCACCGCTTCGTCGGCAACGTCGGCTGGCGGCAGAACGAGCAGACCTTCGACGCGGCGTCGGTCACGATCGGCGGGCCGTGGGAGACCGAGGTCTACTACGCCTTCCTCCACAACGTGAACCGGATCTTCGGGGACGACTCGCCGATCGGGGACCACCGCATGGCGTCGCACCTGCTCAACGTCTCGCGGCCGGTCGGTTCGGCGGGGGACCTGATCGCGTACGCGTATCACCTCGACTACGACGACGTCGACGCGTTCTCCACGACGACGTTCGGCGCGCGCCTGGCGGGCAAGACCGGACGGGACGAGGGGCTGAACCTCCTCTGGGCGGGCGAGGCGGCGAAGCAGATCGACGCGGGCAACAACCCGGGCGACGTCGACGCCATCTACTACCTGGCGGAGCTCGGCGCGAACTCCGGGGCCACGACGGTCCAGGCGGGCTACGAGGTGCTCGGTGGCTCGAGCGATCCCGCGGACACCTTCCAGACGCCGCTCGCCACCGGGCACAAGTTCAACGGGTGGGCGGACAAGTTCCTCTCGACGCCGGCCGGCGGGCTCGAGGACGTCTACGTCTCCGCCACGGCGAAGCTCGGTCCGACCAAGCTCCAGGTCGTCTACCACGACTTCCAGGCGAACGACGGCGGCATGGACTACGGGACCGAGCTCGACGCAAGCCTGGTCGTACCGTTCGGCGAATCCGTCACCGCGGGGCTCAAGTACGCCAACTACATGGAGGACGGCTTCGCCACCGACACGACCAAGGCCTGGGCCTGGTTGGCGTTCACCCCCTGACAGCCCGCGTCCGTCGCGAACGCGACGACATCCGCCGCTCCGGCGCGAGCCGATCCCGCGCCGGCGCCGTATGCTTCGTCGATGGCCTCCCCGTCGACCGCGCAGGCCCTGCGGCGTCTCCTCGCGTACGCGCGCCCGCACCGCGGGCGGATCCGCCTGGCGGTCCTCTGCTCGGTCCTCAACAAGATCCTCGACATCGCGCCGCCGGCGCTGATCGGGATGGCGGTCGACATCGTGGTGCAGCGCGAGGAGTCGCTGCTCGCGTCCCTCGGCGTGGTCGACGTCGTCGCGCAGCTCTGGGTGCTCGGCGGCTTGACGCTCGTGATCTGGACGCTCGAGTCGGTTTTCGACTACGCGCAGAAGCTCTTGTGGCGCAACCTCGCCCAGACCGTCCAGCACGAGCTGCGCCTCGACGCCTACCGCCATGTGCAGGGCCTCGAGCTCGCCTTCTTCGAGGACGCGCAGAGCGGCGGGCTGATGTCCGTGCTGAACGACGACGTCAACCAGCTTGAACGCTTCCTCGACGTCGGCGCGAGCGATCTGGTCAAGGTGGCGACGACGGTCATCGTGATCAGCGGCGTCTTCCTCTACCTCGCGCCGAGCGCGGCGTGGATGGCGATGGTGCCGATGCCGTTCATCCTCTGGGGATCGGTCTACTACCAGAAGAAGCTCCAGACGCGCTACGCCGACGTGCGCGAGGAGGTGGGCCTTCTGAACTCGGAGCTCGCGGGCAACCTCGGCGGCATCGCGACGATTAAGAGCTTCGCCGCCGAGGAGCGCGAGGCCGAGCGCATCCGCCGCCGCAGCGAGGCGTACCGCGCGAGCAACCGCCGCGCGATCCTGCTCTCCTCGGCCTTCTCGCCGCTGATCCGGCTCGTGATCGTGTGCGGCTTCACCGCGATGGTGATCGCCGGCGGGCTCCTGGTGCTCGACGGCCGGCTCGCGGTCGCGGCGTACACCCTGATGATCTTCCTCACGCAGCGGCTCCTGTGGCCGTTGACCACGCTGGGGGAGACCTTCGACCTCTACCAGCGGGCGATGGCCTCGACGACGCGCGTGCTCGACCTGCTCGAGCGCGACCCCGCGGTCGACGACGGCACGCGGCGTCTCGACGAGGTCCGCGGCGAGCTGCGCTTCGAGGGCGTGTCCTTCGCCTACCGCGGTCGCGAGCCGGTGTTCCGCGGCCTCGACCTCGCGCTGCCGGCCGGCGAGACGACGGCGATCGTCGGCGCCACCGGCTCGGGCAAGAGCACGCTGGTGAAGCTCTGCCTGCGGTTCTACGACGTCGACGCCGGGAGCGTCCGCCTCGACGGGGTCGAGCTGCGCGACCTTGCGCTCGCGAACCTGCGCGGCGCGATCGGGCTCGTCTCGCAGGACGTGTTCCTCTTCCACGGCACGGTGCGCGAGAACATCGCCTACGGCCGCCCGGGCGCGACGGACGCGGAGGTCGAGGAGGCCGCCCGCGTCGCCGAGGCGGACGCCTTCATCCGCGCGCTTCCCGAGGGCTACGAGACCCTCGTGGGCGAGCGCGGCCAGAAGCTCTCCGGTGGCCAGCGCCAGCGCATCTCGATCGCGCGGGCCGTGCTCAAGGACCCGCCGATCCTCGTGCTCGACGAGGCGACGTCCGCCGTCGACAACGAGACCGAGGCGGCGATCCAGCGCTCCCTGGCGCGCATCGCCGTCGGCCGCACGACGATCGTCATCGCCCATCGCCTGTCGACGGTGCGCCACGCCGACACGATCCACGTCCTCGAGGGCGGCGTCGTGCGCGAGAGCGGCCGCCACGAGGAGTTGCTCGCGCGCGACGGCCTCTACGCGGCGCTCTGGAGCGTCCAGACCGGCGCCGCCGTGTCGCCCGGAACCGTCGCCGGAAGGAGCGGATAGCTCAGGAGTGCCAGATGTCCGAGATCACGTTGCGAGAGATCGTGCAGGAGAACCTCGACGCCGTCCTGAAGCTCGACGTCGCCGAGGACCAGCGGCAGTTCGTCGCGACCAACACCGTGTCCCTCGCCCAGGCCTATGTCTCACCGAAAGCCTGGCCGCGCGCGATCTACGCCGGTGAGCTCCCGGTCGGCTTCGTGATGCTGTCGATCGATCGCGAAAAGCCCGAGTACTGGGTCTGGCGCTTCATGATCGGCGCCGAGCACCAGGGTAAGGGCTACGGGCGCGCAGCGATTCGCGCGGTCGTCGAACACGTGCGCGCGCTTCCGCGCGCGACCGAGCTGCTCCTCTCCTTCGTGCCGGAGCCCGGCAACCCGCGGCCCTTCTACGAGTCGCTCGGCTTCGAGCTGACCGGCGAGGAGGACCAGGGCGAGAAGGTGATGCGGCTCGCCCTGTAGCGACTTCTCAGATCCGCTGCAGCCCGAGGGCGCAGGGGATCATCAGGTCGACCGTCGTCGTGATGCCGACGAGCTTGCCGGACGAGAGAACGGGCAGCGCGCTGATCCGCTCCGCCGACAGGATCAAGGCGGCGGACGAGAGCCGCTGCTCGGGCGCGGCGGTCTCGGGAACCGCGCTCATGATCTCGCGCACGAGCGCGAGGTCGAGCTGACCCCGGCCGCGCATCCTCCGCACGTCGCGGTCGGAGACGATGCCGACCACCTTGTCGCCGGTGGTGACCGGGAGGTGGCGGACGTGCTTCTCCTGCATCAGCGCGGCCGCCTCGTCGCCGGTGGCTTCGCCGTCGATGGTCGCCGGCTCGCGCGTCATGTGCTCCTCGATGCGCGCGTCGTCGTCGGGGCCGATGTCGCCCTTGCGGCACGCGTCCGCGTAGGCGCGCAGGATGTCGATCTCGGTGACCATGCCCGCGACCGTTCCCGCGCTGAGCACGGGAACGCAGCCGATCCGCCGCTGGATGAGGAGGCCCAGCGCGGCGTTGAGCGGCTCGTCGGGCGCGACGGTGGCGACGGGCTTCTGCATGATCTCCTCGACGCTGCGCGACGGCGCTTCGACGATCTCGCGCTGGCGCGGGCTGAGCCAACCGGTGGCGTCGAGCACGTCGCGGTCGGAGAGCACTCCCACGAGCTCGGCGTCGTCCAGCACCGGGAGGTGGCGGATGTCGTGCTCGTCCATGAGGTCCATGGCGCGGTCGAGCCGGGCCTTGCCGGCCACCGTGAGCGGATCCTGGGTCATGATCGCGGCGACGTTCATTTCTCGTGCTCCTCCGGTTTCGGCGGTCGGCGGCGGTGGATGTCGAGATTGTCGACGGTGGAGACCGGCCCCGGAGCACGGATTGTTCCGTAGGCGCACCCGGCGAAGGGCGTACGGCGCCGGCCGAAGCCCGCCGGGCTCAAGCGGAGCTCCCGGAATCCCGAAGAGAGCCCTATGTCTTCGCACCGCTCGGAGCCCGTCGGGCCCTTCGGCGGGCTTCGGCCCTGGCCGCGCCGCATCCTGTCGTTCCTGACGGTCTACGTGGCCTGTGCGCTGCTCTTCCAGCTCGGGGGCGCGACGCCGAGCTGGGGGCCCGGTTCCTCCCTCGAGGCCTTCAGCGCGGGGCTCTTCGCCATGCTGGCGGTGATGGCGCTCGTGCTGGCGAAGCGCACGGCGGGTTGGCACAAGGCCTTCTGGGTGGCGTCCTTCTGCGCCCTCGCCGCGCTGGGAGCGGACGAGGTCTTCGAGCTCCACGAATCGGGGAGCGCCGGCCTCGCCACGGACCATCTCAAGGTGGGGCTCTGGATCGGCGCCGCGGGAGCGCTCGCGATCGTCCACTGGCTGGAACGCCCGTCGCGCGGGGCGCAGGCCGCGATGGCGGTGGGCTACGCGCTGCACACGGTCTACCTGGTCGCCGAGCTCGGGGACGGCGGCTACTTCAACCTGCCGCTGGCGGAAGCGACGCTCGAGTTGTCGGAGGGAATCGCCGAGGTGCTGATGCTCTCCGCGTACCTGCTCGCGTTCGGCGCGATGGCCACCGAGCCCGACGAGGTCGAGGAAGCGCGCGAGCTCGACGAGCCGCCCGCGACCAGGAAAGCGGCCTGAGACGCTTCCCTACCGGACGCGGAGCTCGATCCTGCGCTCCGGCTGGCCGGCGAGGGTCACCGTCTTCTTCGTCTTCTGGCCGCTCTCGGTCTCCGCGAAGAGGTCGTACCGCCCCGGCGGGAACGGACCCATGCGCTGCGCGCGTTCGCCCGTGTTGTTCGCGAGGAGGTCCATCATCTCCTGCATGGAGCGCATCGAGCCGAGCTCGCGGCCGCTCGCGTCGCGTAGGCTGACGGTGGCGTCGACGTCCTTGCTGCTCTGGTCGACGACCGTGACGATCAGGATCGTGCCGGCGGTGAGCGTCGCGACGCCCTGCGCCTCGCCGCCGGCGGGGACGCGGACCGGCTCGCTCTCGGCGCTGGCGTGCGTCGACGTGCGCGCGCTGAAGGTGTAGTCGCCGGGGGCGAGGCCCTTGTACGAGAAGCGGCCGCCAGCGTCGGTCGTCACCATCGTGAAGTATTCGAGCAGCCGCCCGCTGGCGTCGCGAATGTAGATCGCGGCGTCCTGGACCGGCAGGCCGCTCTCGTCCTGGACGAGGCCGTTGAGCACGCCCGGCTCCTCGAGCCGGAAGTCGATCGACTGGAGCCACTCGCCGGCGGCGAGCTGGATGCCGTTCTTCACCACGCGCCCGCCCGGGCTCTCCCCGCCGAGCACGCCGCCGAAGGCGGTGCCGCCGGCGCCGACCGAGTACGTGTTCGGCGCGAGGTAGGGGAGGTCGTAGTTGCCGTCGTCGTCGGTGGTCGTGTCGACGTAGCGCCGGCCCAGGAAGCTCCCGAGCGGGATGCCGCCGTCGATGTTGAGCGTGACGCGCGCACCCGCGAGCGGCTTGCCGTCCGGGCCGGTGACGCGTCCCGAGATCCGTCCGACGGGCAGCTCGATGTCGAACTCGTGCTCGCGGGCGCCGTCCGGAATCGTCTCCGAGAACTCGACGTTGTTCGCCTGGCCGATGGCCGCGCCCTGCTGGACGGTGATCTGGTAGGGGCCGGTTCGCTCGAGCATGAGCTCGAAGGTGCCGTCCTCAGCGGTCGGCTCCATCTGCATCGCGCTCATCGACGTGGCGTCGGCAGGCATCACGATCAGCAAGGCGTCGCCGACCGGCTCGCCGGCGTGGGTGACGCGGCCGTGGAACCGCAGCGGGTCGTCCGCCGGCGCGCCCAACACGACGTGCGTCTCCTCGCCGTCCTCGATGTCGACGAACTCCATCTTCATGTTGGCGATGAAGTCGGCCATCGCCTCCTCGTTCCCGCGCTCCGGGTCGTCGCCGCCGGTCAGGAAGTTGCCGCTCGAAACGACCTGCCAGTTGCCGGGCTCGAGGTTCTCGGCGCGGAAGGCGCCGTCGACGTCGGTGGTCACGATGTGCTGGGTCCCGTAGTTCGGCATCTTCTGGACGATCACGGCCTTGCCGGAGTCGGGCTTGCCGTCGTCGTCGTAGAGCTCGCCCGTCAGGATGCCGCCGACTCGGAGCTGCAGGACGACGCCCTCGACGGTCTCGCCCGTCTCCACGTCGCAGGCGACCGCGTCGCTGCCGGCGTAGCCCTGGTGCGTGGCGATGAGGTTGCGCGTCCCGGGGTTCAGGTTCGCGAGCCGGAACCTCCCTTCCTGGTCGCAGCGTGTCTCCGGCAGGCCGCCGCCGCCGCTCCGCGCGAAGCGCATGAGCTCCGCGAGGTCCAGCTCGAGCGTCACCTTGGCGCCGGGGACGGGGTTGCCGCCCGGATCGACGACCACGCCCTCGACCGCCGCGGCCGGCTCGAGCACGAAGACGAGCTCCTCCGCCGCGCCCGCCGGCGTTTCGACCTCGCGGGACTCCGACCGCGCGAAGCCGGCGGCGTTGACGTCGACCTGCCAGGTCCCCGATTCGAGGTCGTCGATGACGAAGGCGCCCTCGTCGTCCTCGAAGAACCACGAGCGGTGCTCCTCGCCCATCCCGAACATCGCCGCGCCGCCGCCCTGGGAGGCGCTGATGGAGAACGCGGTTACCGGATCGTCTTCGACGTCGGTGACGCGCCCGCGCAGCGGAACGATCCCTTCGAGCACGAGCTCGAGGTCTTCACCGGCGGGGACGACGTCCTTGAGCTTGATCAGCCAGATGCCCGCGTGGTCGCCTTCGTCGAGCTTGAGCGAGGCGACGACCTCGTACTTCGTCTCCGCCAGCCCGGAGATCGCGAAGCGTCCGTCGGCGTCGGACTCGCCCGCGGCGACGTTGCGCGTCTGCATCGACTGCATGCCGGCGAACGGGCTCGGCGCCAGCGAGACGACGAGCTTCACGTCCGCTGCCGGCGCGCCGTCGGGGAACGCGACGCGGCCGGTAAGCGAGACGCCGCGCTCGAGGACGAGCTCGACGTCGTCGACCAGCGTGCCCTCGAAGACCTCTCCGAGCTCCTGCCGCGCGGGCCGGTACCCCTCGCGCTCGACGGCGAGGTCCACTCCGCCGGCCGCGACGCCGGCGAGCTCGAAGGTCCCGTCCGCGCCGGTCTCCGCGTCCCGCATCGCGGGGAACACCTGACCGATGATCCCCTTGGCCTTGGCCTCGACCATCGCGCCTTCGACGGGCGCGCCCGCGGCGTCGACGACGCGGCCGCGCACGGTGGCGCCGCGGAGCATCGCGATCTCGAGCTCGAGGTGCTGGCCCGGCTCCACCCGGACGTCGGGGAGCATTTGCACGGCGAAGCGATCGTCCGCCAGGACGAGGATCGCCGGCAGCGCCGGGTTGACGGCGCGGATCTCGAAGCGGCCCTCGGCGTCGGAGGCGGCGCCGTTCTCCCAGGCCTCGGCGCGGAGCTTCTGCGCGTCGAACCCGCCCGAGATGTCCGGGCCGAGCCCGATCACCAGGCCCTCGAGGTCGCTCTCCTCGGCCGTCGGTTTCGGCGGCGGCTTGACGGTGCCCGTGATCCGTGCCCCGAGCTCGCCGCGAAGCACCGGCGGCTCGGGCGCGGGGAGCGCGAAGGCGGTGGTGCGGCGCGAGAAGGTGTAGCGGGCGCTCAGCGCCAGGTGCGTCTCGCCGGCGTCCGCGGGAAGGGCGATCTTGAAGCTGCCGTCCGGCTCGGCGGCGGCGTACGAAACGAGCGGCCCCTCGAGCTCGGGCGCCTTCTTCCAGACCTCCTGCGCGGCGCCGTCGTAGAAGCCTCCGGCCGTCATCTCGCGGTTGAGCGCGACGACGATCACGCGCTCGTCGGTCGGCGCGCCGGCGGGGAGGTCGACGCGGCCCTCGAGCCACTGCTCGCCCTCCGCGCGCCACGCGGGCGCGGCCGGCGCCTCGGGCGCGACTTCGACCACCTGACGCGCGGGCTCGGGCTCGTCGGTCTGCTTCTCGACCGGCGGAACGACGTCTTCGGGCGCCGTGAGCTCCGCCGGCTCGGCCGCTTCCGCCGGCGCGGTCGGAACGGCCGGCGCGCGCGTCGCGACCTCGCGCTCGGCGTCGTCGGCGCCGAACACGCGGAGGGCGACCCAGACGACCGCGAGGACGAGGACCAGGGCGGTGGCCACGATGGGGAGCTTGCGATTCATGGGCGCGATGGGGAGCGGTCCAAGGGTTTCGGGGCGACCGAGCGGCCGCCTTATACGGCGCCGCCGGCCGCGAATTCGCGCCGAACCGCGCTAGAGATCCACGAACTCGACCAGGAACCGCAGCGGCTCGTCGCGCTTGCCGCCCTTGAGGCCTTCGATCTCGATCCAGTACTTCTCCCCGTCCGCCACGAGCAGGCCGACCGGCCGGAAGACCAGCGTGTTCGCGCCCACCTTGCCGATGTGGTCGATCGGCAGCGGCTCGTCGGTCCTCGCGTACAGGTCGTCGAGCTGCCACACCTTCGCCGTGACGTCCGACGCGTTGCCGACCCGGTGCCCGTCGCTCAGGTTGAGGCTCCAGGCGTGGCGCTCGCCGAAGTACCCGACCGGCACGTAGCCGCGCGGGGGGTAGGCGATGGCGTCCGTCTTCTTCACCTTGCCGCTGCGGTCCATGGACCACATCGCGGAGTAGCCCCCGAAGCTGCCGAAGCCGGTCTTCCCCAGCGCCGGGTTCAGGCAGTGCATGCGGTGCCCAATCCGGTCGATGTTCGACGGGTCGGAGTCGTCCATGTACATGTCGACCGAGATCGGGATGTCGCCCGTCGACGCCAGGTTGGAGCTGCTCGTGCCGCGGTACCCGTCGCGGTACTCGCCGTCGGGCCAGCCCGGGTTGGCCGGCGTGTGGTCGAGCCGGTCGATCGCCGCGCAGAGCTTCGCGCCCCACTGGCAGAAGTAGTTGTACTGCTCGTCGAGCGCGAGATGCTCGTAGGAGATGCCGACGAGGAAGCGGTAGGCCATCAGCCGCAGGAGCCCGCGCTCGCGCCCGATCCGAAGCGTCTCCTCCTCGGTCTCGGCGGTCAAAGGCAGCTCGGCCTCCGGCGCGTAGATCGCGTCGAGCCCGGCGCGGATCTCGTCCAGCGAGCGCGGGAACGGCACGACGCCGTCGATCTCGAGCAGCTCGCCGTCCTTCCACTTCTGCCGGCTCGAGACCTTCTTCCCCGCGTAGAACTCGCGCGGGCCGTCGAGCGCGCCGTCCTTGTAGACGGCGGTGAGCCGCAGGTTCCCGTCGGGCAGCCGGTCGGTGTACTTCCCGTGCAGCGCGCCCTTCTTGTACTTCGCGTAGACGTGCTTCGAGCCGTCGGGATGGAACGTCGCATAGGCCCCGTCCAGCTCGCCGGCGCGGTAGCGCGCGCGCACCTTGACCTGTCCGTCGCGGTAGAGCTCGGTGAAGTTCCCGTGCCGGCGGCCGTTCTCGTCGACGTCGTAGCGGAGCTTGACCGTGCCGTCGGCGTAGAACTCCTGGACGGACTCAGGCGGAGGTGAGCCGAGGACGAGGGTGCCTAGCAGGACGAGCAGCAGCGCGCGCATCCGCGCATTCTCACGCGGGTGCCGGAGGGCGGCAAGCTACTCCCCGGCTTCCCCGACCGGCTCGAGCACAAGATAAACGTCGTCGGGCGTGAGGTAGTAATCCTCGTCGACGCACTCCGGGCCCGGCGAGAACTCGTCCGGCTCGTACCCTTCCCGTTCCAGCCTGTACGACTCCGGCAGAAAGGTCGCTTCGAGCACGGCCACCCCGCGTTCGTCGGTGACGGCGTCCGGGGCGCCCGGAGCGGAGAAGCGGACGCCAGCGATGGGCTCTTCGGTCAGGTAGTCCAGCACGGTCACCGGAAGCCGGAACCCGCGGTCCAGCTCCAGCTTGAGCGGCACTTCCACGTCGCCCGCGGCGAGCATGTCGCCCAGCGGAAGGTCGAGAGGAAGGTAGCCTTGGGCGAGGATTAGCACGCGAACTCCGGGCTGGAACTTGGCCTGGACGTGACCCGCGCCGTTCTGCCCCATCCAGCTCCCCCAGGTGCGCTGGGGACGCTCGAGGTGGACGGTGAGATGGAACTTCTCCACGGGAGCGCCCGAGGCGCGGTCCACCACGATCAGCGTGATCGATCGTTCCTCGAGCACGTCGACGCGCCGGAACTCCAGGCCCGTCGTTCCGAAGGCGACCTCGGCGTGCGCGGGCTCGTAGACGTCGCCGAGAGGGTCGGGAAGGACGACCAGACGGTCGTCGAGGAAGGCCACGTGCTCGAAGCGGCCCTCTTCGTCGGTCTTCTCGCGTCCGCGTTCCCCGGCGCCGACGATCTCGACGTGAACGCCGGCCAACCCCTCGCCTTTTTCGTCCACGACGCGACCCGCCACGGCGACCGGCCGCTCCACGTCGATCGCCTTCACCCACTCGATCTCCCGGCCGGCCTCGATGGTCACGGTGCCCGCCGGCGTCTCCCGCTCGACGCCCAGGGACTCGGCGTGGATCGACACGTCGAAGGAGATCGGCGGAAGCGGGGCGAAGAAGGCCTCGCCGTTTCGGTACGTGTAGCGCGTCAGCTTCAGGCCCGCCCACGGGGCGCCCGGGACATACGACGACTTGTAGGGAGAACCCGTCGGACGGAGGCGCACGGACGCGTCGTTCGCGGGCTTCCCCGCCAGGTCGGTCACGCGGACGCGGAGCTTCCCGCCGCGCTGCAGCTCGAGTGTCCACGGTCCGGGGGAGAGCGGCGGGCCCATGCGCGGCGCGCGTCCGACGAAGTCTTCGCCCAGCGTCGCCACGGCTTCGGCGGCCCACTCGACTTCGTCTTCCGTCAGCGGAAAGACTGCGATACCGCTGGAGCCGACCGGCTCGCCGTACCTGCGTCGCCAGTAGGAGTTCTCCGGGCCGAGGTCGAGGACGGCCCGGGCGCCCTCGGCGGGACTCCCGTCCGGCAGGACGAGTCGGAACCGCAGCTCGAAGCGGACCTCCTCCGGCCGAAGCTGGGTGAGGCCGAACTCGATCTCGTCGCCGGCGCCGTGGCCAAGCTCGCCGTAGATGAAGCTGCTGGGCTGGAAGTGGTCGGGATTGAGCCGCCTCCCGTCGTCGGGCCAGACGAACGTGATGGCGCCGGCGCGGAGGTGAGGGAACGTGAAGCGTCCCTCGGCGTCGGTCGTCAGCGTCGTCTTGGGATCGGGCGGCTGCAGGACCATGATCGGAAAGCTCGCGACCGCCTTTCCCGTGATCGCGTCGATCACGTGTCCGCGCAGCGACGACTCGGCCGGCTCCGGCGCAGTCTCCGCCGGTTCTTCGCGTGCGAGCTCCGTGCGCGCGGCGGCTTCCACGGTCGGGTCCGAATCGGGCGGGGGCGCGGCCTGGAGCTCCGCGGGTGTTTCGTCGCCGCCGTTCGTCGTCGCCGGCGCGGCGCCGCGCGAGCTGCGGTCGGTCGGCCAGGCCAACCAGGCGAGCGCTCCCCCCAGGACGAGGAGCACCGGGATCAGGATGCGGAGACGCTTCACGGCGAGCGGGCGGCAGGCTCCGGCCGAGATTCTAGACGACCGGCTCCATCGCCGGAGGCGTATCCTGCCGGCCATGGCCGAGCTGCGACCGCTGCCCTTCGGTGTGCTCGTCACGCGGATGTTCCGCGAGCTCGAGGAGCGCGACTCGATCTTCGACCTGCCGCGGCGGCGGTTCTTTCTCGGCGATCCCGACCGCGACCTCTCGGTGGGCTTCCACGGCCACGCGGCGGCGTCGCCGCTCGGGCCGGCGGCGGGGCCCCAGTCGCAGATGGCGCAGAACCTCGTGCTCTCGTGGCTCGGCGGGTCGCGGATCCACGAGCTCAAGACGGTGCAGATCAAGGACGAGCTCGACATCCCGCGGCCGTGCATCGACATGCAGACCGTCGGCTACAACGTCGAGTGGTCGCAGGAGCTGAAGCTTGAGCAGTCGCTAGACGAGTACGTCAAGGGCGCGATGCTGATCGAGATGCTCGCGGCGAGCGGCCGGCTCGAGCTCACGCCGGGCTTCGAGCGGACGCTCTTCGACATGAGCGTCGGCTACGACCTCGAGGGCATCCGCAGCGAGCGCGTGCAGGCCTTCGTGAGCGGGATGCGCGATTGCGCGGCGGTCGTGGACCGGCTTCGGGGCGAGATTCCCGACGCGTACCGGGAGTTGCGCGATCTCGACTACCGGACCGAGCTCTCCGACACGCTCACGCTCAGCACCTTCCACGGCTGCCCGCCCGACGAGATCGAGTCGATCGTCGACTTCCTGCTCCGCGAGTGCGGCCTGCACTCGATCGTGAAGCTGAACCCGATGCTGCTCGGTCCCGAGCGGACGCGCGCGCTCCTGCACGACGCGCTGGGCTACGACGAGCTCCGCGTGCCGGACAGCGCTTTCACGCGCGACACGAGCTGGGAGCAGGCGCAGGGCTTCGTCGAGCGCCTGGGCGCGACCGCGGATTCCCTCGGCCTCGGCTTCGGCGTCAAGTTCACGAACACGCTGATCGTCGCGAACCACCGCGACTTCCTGCCGCCGACGGAGAAGGAGATGTACCTCTCCGGCCCGCCGCTGCACGTGCTCGCGATGGATCTCGTGCGACGCTTCCGCGGGCGCTTCGGCACGCGCTACCCGATCTCGTTCTCCGCCGGGATCGACCGTCACAACTTCCCCGACGCGGTCGCGCTCGGCCTCGTGCCGGTGACGGTGTGCAGCGACCTCCTGAAGCCCGGCGGCTACGCGCGCTCGCGCGGCTACTTCGACGAGCTCGGCCTGCGCATGGACCGCGTCGGCGCCCGCGCGGTGGGGGACTTCGTCATCCTGGCGTACGGCCACGGCGGCGAGGCGCTCGACCAGCTCGGCCTCGAGCACGGCTCGCGCGCCTGGCGCGACTGCGAGCGCGCGCTGCACGCCGGCACCGACCTGCGCGCCGCCGCCGGTAACGAGCTGCACGCGCGCTGGGTCGCGGCGGCGGCGCTTCTGAACACGGAGCACTACGTCGGCGGGCTCGCGGCGGATCCGCGCTACGGGCGCGCGGCCAACGCGCGCGTCCCGCGCAAGATCGGCAGCCGCCTCGAGCTCTTCGACTGCATCACCTGCGACAAGTGCGTGCCGGTGTGTCCGAACGACGCGAACTTCACCTTCGAGCTGCCCGCGCTCGAGGTCCCGATCGTCAAGGTGAAGCGCGAGGGCGACGGTTGGGCGTCGCGCGAGGACGGCAGGCTCGTGATCGCCGAGCGCCACCAGATCGCCAACTTCGCCGACTTCTGCAACGACTGCGGCAACTGCGACGTCTTCTGCCCAGAGGACGGCGGGCCGTACGCGGTCAAGCCGCGCTTCTTCGGCTCGCGCGCCGATTGGGAGGCGTTCGCGCATCTCGACGGGTTCTTCCTCGAGCGCACGGAGACCGGCGACCGCATCGACGGCCGCTTCGGAGGCGTCGCGTACCGGCTCGAGACGGTGGGCGACGCGACCACGTACTCGGGCGACGGCTTCGTGCTCCGCTTCGACCCTGCCGACCCGCTGGGAGCGCTGGAGGGGACCGCCCGCGGCGAGGTGGACCTGACGTGCGCGCGGATTCTCGCTTGGCTGCGCGATTCGGTCTACGCGAGCGGAGCGCTGAGTTACCCGGCGTTGCTTGCGGATCGCGTGTAGTCCCCGCGGCGTAGCTCAGCGGCGCCCCTTAGACTGCTGCTCCCCTGCACCCGACCATCTGCCATGACTGAGACCACATCCTCGGGCGGCACGCCCGATCCCGAGCTTCCGCATGTCGACTCCGACCTGACGGCCCGCCTCACGAACACGTTCGGACCGGACGTCGATCCGGCCGTGCAACTGGGTGAGGACTCCTCCCGCCAGCGCGTGAGCGAGCTCGCTTCCCGGGGCAGCGGTAGCCGCTACCGCTTGGATGGAGAGATCGCGCGCGGCGGCATGGGGGCGATCCTCAAGATTCGCGACAACGATCTCCGGCGTACGCTGGCGATGAAGGTCATGTTGGAGCGCGAGGGTAGCGACAAGACGGCCGGTCTCAGCCGTTTCCTCGAAGAGGCGCAGGTCACCGGACAGCTCGATCACCCAGGCGTCGTGCCGGTCCACGAGCTTGGAGTCGATCACTCTGGTCGTGTGTACTTCACGATGCGGCTGGTACGCGGGCAGGATCTCAAGGAGGTAATCGATCTGCACCACCGCGGTGACGCCGACTGGACCCTCCCGCGCTGCGTCGAAGTCATCCTCCGTGCCTGCGAGGCTCTCGCCTACGCTCACGACAAGGGCGTCGTTCACCGGGACCTGAAGCCGGCAAACATCATGGCCGGCAAGTACGGGGAAGTGTACGTGATGGACTGGGGGCTCGCGCGCGTGCTCGGACGCTCCGACTCACGCGACTTGCGAATCCCGGAGTCGCATCGAGTGTCGCTGTCCGACATAAGCACCGACCGTAACGCGCTCCGCGAGCAGGACGCGGACTCACCCATCGTCACCCGAGACGGGACGATTGTGGGGACGCCGGCGTACATGCCGCCCGAGCAGGCGCGCGGTGACCTGGACGATGTCGACCAGAGGGCAGACGTCTACTCGATGGGGGCCGTGCTCTACGAGCTTCTGGCCGGAACCGCGCCGTACGTCGTACCGGGCGATCGGATGGGCCCTTGGATCCTGCTGGCGCGTGTTGTCGACGGTCCGCCGCGACCGCTCGGTGACCTCGCTCCGGACGTCCAACCGGAGCTTGAGGCGATCTGTGCCAAGGCGATGGCACGCGGGCCCGATCAGCGCTACTCGGACGTTGGAGAGCTTGCTGAAGACCTGCGGTCCTTTCTCGAGGGCAGGGTCGTCCGCGCTTACCGAACCGGAGCCGTGATCGAGCTCCGCAAGTGGATTGAGCGCAACCGCGGGGTTGCGGCTTCGTTGTTGGGCGTGCTTGTCGTCGTGATAACCTCAGCGATTGGGATCACGTCGGTTCACGCCGCAGGGCGTCAGCGGACGGAGACCGAACGAATGCGGGCCGCAGAGGCGGAGGAAGACGCCCGAGTCTCTGCAGCGCGTTTGGACCGAGTCCAGGGCCACCTCGAGAACTTCCTTGAGTCAACGGGGCCGATGAAGGAAGGCCGCGCGCAGCTCGTCGCCGACCTACTCGAGCTCGCCGTGGAAGAGTTCGGCATGCTGGAGGCTGACGCGCTCTTCGAGCTCGTCTACGAACTGGGGGAGACCCAGTTTGCGCTTGGAGACTTCAACGAGGCTCACGAGCACTTCGAGCAGTCAGTGTGGTTTGCGGAGCTGGGCCATGGTAGACGATCGATCGAGGCTGCCAAGGCGCTTCGCTCACTTGGCTCAGCCCACCAGAAGCTGGGCCGACGAATCGAGGCGGAGAAGTGTGTTCGGGAGAGCACCAGCATTCTTCGCGAGAAGGGCGACGAGGAGGAGTTGATCGCCGCCGTGGCTCAGCTTGCGGTGATCCTGAAAAACCAGGGGCGCTACGAGGAGGCTCGACCGATCTACGAAGAGGCGATCGAGTTGGCCGAGCAGTGGGATGAAGACTCTCCATTGGCCTTCACCGCGATGAACAACCTCGGGTTGTTCTACTCCTCGCTCCGTGAGCACGAGACCGCACTCGAGTGGCTCTCAAGAGCTCTCGATGGACGGCGGCGTTTGCTCGGCGAGGATCATGTGGACACGTGCAACTCCCTGGACAACGTAGGCAACGTACTGCTGAGCCTCGGTAGAGTTGAGGAGGCCGAGACCTACATACGGGCGGCGTTGCAGGGGCGGCTCGCACAACTGGGCGCGGACCATACCGACACGGCCATCTCGCAGAACAGTCTTGGCCGGCTGCTGGTTCAGGACGATAGGTTTGCCGAGGCAGAGACGCTCTACGGTCTGGCGCTTGAGACCGCCCGCACGAGGTACGGCGCAACTCATCCCGAGACACTGACGCTGTGCGAGAACCTGGCCGGCGTGCGTTCGCGACTAGGGAGGTTCGAGGAGGCAGAGGCGCTGTTGCTCGAATCCTTGGCGGTCCGTCGTGCCAAGGCTGGCAACCACGAGCCCGCGGGGCTTGTCTCGGCGCTCGACGCGTATGCGGACATGCTCGAGCTGCAACGAGACTGGTCTAGCGCTGTCGAGATTCGCCGCGAAGAGCTTGATGAGGCCCTTGCCGTGTTCGGCGACAGCAGGACTACGGCGCAGGCGGCCCAGAAACTCTCGCGTGCGCTCGTGTACGCGGAGCGCATTGTGGAAGCGCGGGAAGCCCTCGACCGAGCCCTCGAGATCTATGCCGCTCTAGGGGAAGCCGGCCAGGAGCGGGGTCTCTGGGCGCGCCAACACTTCGCGAACTGGTGCGGCGACGTCGATGAGCTCCCCATGGCGATCGAGACCGCGCAGGCGTCGTTGGTTCTGATCCGGGAGACCGGTAGTCCGGAGGATGTCGCGAAGATTCTGTCGGACCTTGGCCTCTACCTGAAGTGGTCGGGGAGGAACGAGGAGGCCTACGAGTACTACGACGAGAGTCTCGCCATCATGCGGTCGCAGCCCGAGAGCCCGGGGCTCTACTTCATCCTGAACAACATGGCCTATTTGCTCGAGAGCATGGGGCGCTTCGACGAGGCCGAACCCCTGTTCGTCGAGGCGATCGCCGGCAGGGAACAGATGTACGGAGCCGACGCCTACGACACCCTGACGACGGTCAAGGGCTTCGCTCAGCTGTTGCGGCAGGACGGGCGAGGCGAAGAGGCCTGGGGTCACCTCGAGCGGGTGCTCGAAGGCAGCGCGGAAAGAGGCGAAGACAGGTTCGAGGACCTCTACCAGGAGAGCTGCTACGAAGCGGGCACCTACTTTCTCATGGAGAGGGATCCGGCCACGGCCGTCGGATACCTCCGCGACAGCTTGCGCACCTGCAGGCGATTGTTCGGTTCGGCGAGCGTCAAGGCGCTCGAGGCCCAGAGCCGGATGGCGGTCGCTCTCCTGGAGCTTGGCGAGCCGAACGCGGCGAGCATGCACCTCGAGGAGGTGCTCGACACCCTCGTGGAGCGGACACCGCACGACTCAGTCACGCTGACCGTGGCGCGCATGCACCTGGGTCGGTGCATGTCGATCATGGACCGAGCAGAGGAGGCCGAGGAGCACTTGCTCGCGGCCTACGAGCGTTCCGAAGGACTCCACCGTCCTGAGGTCCGGACACGGGCGGTGGAGAGTCTCGTCGAGCACTACGCTCGAGTGGGAGCGGAAGAGGAGGCGGCGAGGTTCCAGCAGCTGCTCGACGCGTCCGACGACCGTTAGCGGCTCGGGACTCTTCGCGCGGCTTCCCGCTAGTCCGAGTAACGCTTCCCCAACCGGAAGAACTCCCCCGCCGCCTCGAAGAAGTCCTCCCCCGCCTGCTCCCGTAGGATCTCGGCCTGCACCTCGAGCGGGATTTCGAATCCGACGACGCGCTCCCACGACCCGCCGCCGAGGTCGACGCGGTTGTGCTCGTCGCGGTAGAGGCGCATCGCCTCGACGATCTGAACGAGCGCGCCCGGCCGGTGCTCGCGCAGGAACTCGACGACGCCCCAGGCGGGCTTCGCGGGCAGGTCCTCGTACTTGCCGCGCTGCCAGTCGGCGAACTCTGCGACCTTCAGCGGCTTCCCCTTGCGCTCCTTGAAGCGGGTGGCGAGCTCCTTGTCCCAGCCGGCGTGCTCGGAGGCCCAGACGAACTCGTCGCGGTAGGGGAAGCAGTAGATGCCGCCCTGCATCTCCATCTCGACGTGCCAGGCCCAGCCGTTCATCAGCCAGTAGGGGACCTGACCGAAGCGGCGCACGAGCAGGAGCTGGGCGGTGCGGTTGACGACCTCGTTGTCGGGGTCCCATTCCTCCATGCCGGCCGCGGTCTCGATGTAGGCGCCGGCGAGCGGCTGCTCCAACACGAAACCGGTGAAGCGCGTCGCGCTCGCGGCCCACTCCTTCAGGTAGGGATCCGATTCCGCGAGCCGCTCGAGCACGCCGGCGTAGTCCGCCTCGGTGTGCAGCACGAAGAGCACGATCGTCGCCGTGTCGAGCACGTTGTTCTCGCTGCCCCACGTCTCGGACCAGGACCAGCTTCCTTCTTCCTCCTCGCCGCCCTCGAGCGGCGGATCCTCGGGGTCCTCGGGCAGCGGGCCTTCGTCGTCGGGGTCCTCGGGCACCGACTCCGCGCCGGCCTCCTCCGCCTGCTTCTCCGCGCGCTCCGGCAGCGGCAGGGCCACCTCGAAGCGGTCGATCACGCGCTCGACGAGCTTCATCTGCGCCTTCCAGCGCTTGTTCTTCGACGGGCTGATCAGGAGGACGCGGCCCTCCTCCTCCAGGTCCATGCGGTAGCTCTTCTCCCGCGCCCACTCCGCCCAGGCGTCGATCGCCGCGCGCGCGGGCTCGGGGAGGTCGGCGGGGAGCTCGGTGACCGGGTGGCTCTTGCCGCGCCAGCGCACCTTGAGCTCCTTGCCGGAGGTCGGCGCCGTGACGAGGAGCAGGAGAAGGAAGAGAAGGACGCTGCGCACCGGCCTACCTCCGCTCCGCCAGCCAGCCGCGAACGCGTGCGTCGAACGCATCGACGTCCATTCCGAGCACCTCTTCGATCACCTGGGCCTGCGGTGCGCTTCGCTCCCCGATGCGGCGCAGGAGCTCCGGCGTCTCGTCCGGCCGCCCCTCGAGCAAGTAGGCCGCGATCACGTACGAGAAGAGCAGCTCCTCCGAGGTTAGCGCGTTCACGTTCTTGTTGAGGAAGGACCTGAACGACGGGCGTTCGTCGCGCTGGAACATCAGGTGCGCCTCGTTCATCCAGTTCGTCGCCTTGTCGTAGAGCCGCGCGCGGAACTCGTCGTCCTTCTTCTTCGGCAGGTACCGCGACGGCTGCGCGAACCAGTTCAGCCGCGTGCCGACGACGTTGCGCGCCAGGTAGAGCCCGAAGCCCTCGTGGACCCAGCCCTGCTTCGTGTCGAGGTCGAAGGCGTCGCGCAGGAGCCAGTTGAGCGAGATCCGCACGATGCCGTCGACGCGCTGCTCGACGTTGTTCGCCCAGTGGCAGAAGTCGCCGGTGTGGGGGATGCCGGCGCCCTCGACGCGCTCGAGGAAGGCGCGGTCCGTCGCGGTGAGGTCCGGGTGGTTGAGGAGCAGCGTTTCCTTCTCGGCCGGATCCGCGAGCAGGAAGATGCGGAAGGTCTTCGGATAGGCCGCCTCGACGCCGAGCGCGCCGTTGAAGAGCTCGCGCGCGGCGTGCACGGCGTTCGCCGTGTCGAGCGCTTCCCTCTCCTCGCCGGTGGTGTAGACGCGCAGGAGCGGCGTCGACCAGGCGGAGGTCCAATCGACGCTGAGCTCCTGGCTCGGCGTCAGGCGCTCGGGCCGCGGCGCGCCTTCGCGCCCGGCCTGCACGAGGGCCTTCATCGCCGGCCGTCGCTTCTTGCCCGACGCGGTTTCGGGCATCACCCAGCGGTCGCCGAGCTTCACCTCGCCGCGGATCGCGCGAACGCGCGGGTCGTCGGGGTCGATCGCCAGGATCTCGTTCAGCACGAGCTCGCGGTCGGCGGGGGAAAGGCCCTCCGAATGCTCGTCCAGCAGGTCGAGCAACCCGTCGCGGAACGGCGTGACCGCCTCGCCCCAGCGCTTCGGCACCTCCGCCAGGTGCTCGTCGCTGCGGTTCTTCGGCGGACGCCGCGAATTCCCCTCGATCCACTTGCCCGTCTTGTTCTTGCGGTGCCCGAGGCCCTTGTGCGCCGCCGCGTGGTTCGGGTCGTACTCGAGGATCAACCGCCAGGCCCGGTCGCGCTCGCCGTAGAGCTTGCTCTTCGTACACCACTCGGCGAACTCCTCGAGCCGCGTCACGAGGGCCGTCTCCAGCTCGGCTCGCGCCTCGGCGTAGCCGGCCGCCGGATCCCCGCCGTCCTGGGCCGCCGCCCACAGCGGGATCGTGAGCAGCCAAGTCAAGATGAGCATCCCCGCCTCTCCTCTGCCGTTCTTGGGGCGGAGCACCTGCCAGCTCCGCCGGAAGCGCGGCCAGTGTACTCGCTTTTTCGGCGTAGTTCTCCGGATCCGCGGGACTGGTTCTCTCCGGAGGCCAATACATGAACCGCACAGCCAGCTTTGTATCGGGAGCGTTCTTGCTCTCCGGCGTCACGTTCGCCCAGGTCAGCTTCGAATGGCAACTCGTCGGGGACATGGGGAATCCCGGCGACGCCTTCAACCAGTTCGGGATAACGCTCACGCCGTTCTCGATGGCGAAGCACGAGGTGACCAACGCCCAGTACGCCGTCTTCCTGAACGCGAAGGCGACTCAGGGGACGAGCTTCGGGCTCTTCAACCCCGACATGGAGCTCGATCCGCGCGGCGGCATCACGCGCACGGGCAGCGGAACGCCGGGGGATCCCTACTCCTTCACCGCCAAGCCCGACTGGGCGGACAAGCCGGTCAACTTCGTGACCTTCTTCGACGCCGCGCGCTTCGTGAACTGGATGCACAACGGGCAAGGCGTGGGGGACACGGAGACGGGCGCCTACGAGCTCCTCGGCGCGTTTCCGACGGCGATCGAGCGCAGCGCCGGCGCGCGCTTCTTCCTGCCCGACGAGGACGAGTGGTACAAGGCGGGCTACTACAACCCGGGCGGCTCGCCGAGCTACACGAAGTACGCGACGCAGAGCGGCTTCCTGCCGACGGCGGCGCTCGCCACGGCGACCGGCGACGTGTCGAACCCCGGCCCGCAGGTGGCGAACTACGGCAACTTCGCCGTCTGGGGCGGCTGCGTCGGAAACCCGGTGACCGTCGGCAGCGCCGGCTCGCTCTCCGCCTACGGCTGCGCCGACATGGCGGGCAACGCCCTGGAGTGGACCGAGACGATCTTCGAGTTCTCGGGGATCAACAACCGCATCGTCCGCGGCGGGTCGTGGATCGACGTCGGCCAGGTGATGGGCAAGGACGTGCGCGTGGCCTTCGGACCGTTCTCCGACCCGTCGTGGCTCGGGTTCCGCGTCGCGCGCCAGGAGGGGAACCCCGCGCAGAGCCTGACCCTCGTCGCCGGCGCGCCGTCGATCGGGACGACCGTCACGCTCGGAATCGACAACGCCGCGGCGACGCAGGCGGTCGGCTCGCTTCCGTTCCTCGCGGTGTCGACCGCGCCGGACCCGGCCGCGCCGCACGGGGCGCTGATCCCCGGCTTCTCGATGCTCGGCGCCGGGCAGGTGGGCGAGCTCCTGATCGCCGTCGCGCCGCCGAACCCGGTGCTCACGGTCGCCGGCCCGCCGTGGGCGGGACCGGGGCAACCGGCGCCGGTCGCGGTGGCGATCCCGAACGACCCGGGCTTGATCGGTACGACGGCGCACACGCAGGGGCTCGTGTTCGACGCGAGCGCGACCTTCGGCGTGACGTTCGGGTTGACGAACGGGCTCGACCTGGTCCTGCAGCCGTAGTCAGTCGAGCGGGATCCGCACCTCGCGGCCCTCGGCGCGGAACGGGAGCTCGAGGAGCAGCTCGCCATCGCCGCCGGTGACGCGCAACAGGCACGGCCCCGGCGCGACCTGCTCGCGCTGCGGGAGCATCCCGTCGAACCGCCCGCCGGCGAGGCGGTTTCCTTCCTCGTCGACGATGCGATAGTCGCGACCGTCCCAGCGCGCCGTCGGCGCGAGCACCACGGTCGTCGGGTCCACGATCACGAGCTCCACGCCGTCGACGGAGCCGCCGCGCGTGTCGACGACGACGTTGCGCGAGACGGCGCTCGAGTTGGCGGAGCGCGCGCGGAGCACGTGCTCGCCGGCGGGGAGGTTGAGGTGGAAGCTGCCGTCCTCGGACGTGCCGTAGGAAACCAGGCTCTGCGGCGCGGCGCCTTCCTCGCCGATCTTGGCCCAGCGCAGCTTCGCGAAGCGGGCGGCGGGACCGTTCGACGTGACGACCCTTCCCTCGACGAAGCAGGTGGGGCGCTTCAGCTCGAACTCGAGCTCCGTGACCACGCCGGGCTCGAGGAGCAAGTCGTGCTCGAGCGTCTCGTACCGGGAAAAGAAGCACGTCAGCCTGCCGTGGCCCGGCGGGCAGCCTTCGAAGACGGCGACGCCGGCCTCGTCGAACTTGGGGCGCAGCAGCTCGTGGCCCGCCGTGAGCGCGACGACGCCCGAGGTGACCGGCTCACGCGTCTCGGCGTCCAGCAGGCGGAGGTGCAGCGTGGCCGCGGTCGCCCGCACGTCCTCGGGCGTCAGCACGAACTCCACGTGCGTCTCCCCGGCGGCCACCAGCTCGGTGGCGATCACGTACTGGTGCATGACGAGGCTGACGAAGACCGGCGGGTCGACGGAGAGCGTCATGGTGCCCCAAGGGCCGATGCCTTGGGCGTCCTTGCGCAGTCCCGCGTCGCGCACGCGGCCGACCTCGTGCGGCTCGCCGCTCCAGAAGCGCCCCGGCCGGGTGAGCGTCGCCACGGCGACGAAGCGGCCGTACGCGTCGTTCAGGCCGCGCTCCTGCGCGACGACGTCGGTCTGCCGGCCGTCGGGAGTCAGGAGGTAGACCTCTAGCACGGTCGCGCGCCGCAGGACGAGATTCCGCTCGACCTCGCCGACGCCGGGCGGGATGACGACCTCCTCCACGAGCGGGTGGTGTCCCGCCGCCCGGGCGGAGACCCACCAGCGGCCGGGCGACAGGGGAGAGATGCGATAGCGACCGTCCGCGGTGAGGAGCACGGCGGAGGTCTGCTCGCCGCTCTCGCCGGTTGCGACCAGGTTCGTGCCGCTTTGGGTAAGGGGCGTGTTGTCCTCGCTGAGCAGGTAGCCGGTGAGGATGGCGGTCGCCGGCGGCGGACGCGGTCCGACCTCCGCGTCGACGACTTCGACGGAGCCCTGGGGCGGAGCCGCCCCGCCGCCGTCGGCCGACTCCGCGGCCACCGGCGTTCGCGCTGCCTCCAGGTCGCCTCGCGTGCCCGGGACTTCCTGCGGAGCTGTGCTGTTGACGTGCGGAGGCGGAGCGTTCGTCGCTACGCTACCGCGAGTCTTCCCCCCACGGGAGAGGAACACGGCGTAGAGGACGAGCCCCGCCGCAGCGACTCCGCATGCTAGTAGCCGCCTGCTCAAACCACCGTCTAGTCTCTCCTACCTGGCCGACTCGTCAACTCGACCGTAACCGCCTCGTTCGCGAGGTTGAGAGGGTGGGTCTCGACGACGGAGCCGTTGGCGCCCAATGCCTCCAGCAGATGCGCTCCCTGAGGTAGGCGCAGCTTGCGGTCAGACCCGTCCCCAAAGGGAACGTCTTCCAGGATGAGACCGAACTCATCGATGACGCGGACGCGGGAGAACGCAGACTCGTGTCGGGCCGTGACGGTGACGACGACGGGGTCGTGTAGCCTGATCTCGACTCCTCCTACGGAGCTCCCGGAGGCATCGACCAGCACACTCCGAGAGACCATCGGATGTTGTCGCGGTTGATCGTGGACCCGCAGCAGGTACCTGCCCGCGCGAACGGGGATCCTGAAGCTCCCGTCGTCGTACGTGAGGAACAGTCCCCGGCTCTGCACGATCACGCTTCCATCGCGCTCATCGAGCAGCGCCCGACTGAGGTGCACGCCACCGACCGGCGCGCCGCTCCGGTCGAGGACCTTGCCCTCGATCCAGAGCGCCGGCTGCACCTCGATTCTCCCGAGATCGTTCACCTCGCCCGGCAACACGGTGAAGTCCTGCTCATAGACCTCATACTCCGGTCCGTTGACGACGAGCCTTATTTGGCCGGCCGGCCAGCTCCTGATCTCGATCGGAGTCCCATCGAGGGGAATCTGCCTATGCTTCGCACCCGGACCGGTAATGGTGACCCGGCCCTGCCGGAGCTGCAATCCGCTCGTCACGTCGACAACCGTTAGACGGATCGAAGCAAGACCGGCCGCAAGCTCCGATGGCGCGAGAAGGAACTCGACGTTTGTGGCCGACGCCGGAATCGACGCACTGGACAGGTCTCGGTCGCCGAGACGCAGGACTGCCGTCACCGGTTCGTCGGCAGCGAGTTCCAAGATCCCTATCGACGATTCGGGCAGGTCGAGCCCCCTGTCGCGCAGATATGCCCGCCGGAGAAAGTGAGCATAGGGACGGGTCGCATCGGCGCCCGCCACGGCCGGTAGCGACAGGTGCGGTGCGCCCGCGAGGGCGACGGTGAGCTCGTGTTTCGCTGGTGCCCAGTCGCCGCTGTGCGGGGAGAGGTCCTTCAACGCGTCGAACAGGGGCCGGCCATCGGGGGCCAACACGTGGACCGCGACCGTTCTGATCCGCGTCAGCGTGAAGTCCCGTCGTTGCGGAGTTCGCATGACCGCCACGGTTACCGACGTCTTCTGGAATCCCAGGGCCCAGGCTTCCGCCTGCCACCGACCCGGTTGAGCCTTGAGGCGGTATCGGCCTCCACTCGCGAGCTCAGCCCGGAGCCTCCCACCGAACGGGTCCTTGAAATGGATGCTGCGGACAGGCTCATCGATCGGCATGCCGCTGTCATCGAAGAGAACGCCGAAGACGGAGTAGTCTCCGGGCCATTCCCGGTCGGCCGGAACAGGCTCTGAGGCCGGCGCGGCCTCAACCGGCATGCGCTGTGGGAGAATCGTCGCGTCCCGGCCTTCGTCTCGGAGTCCGCCAGGCTCTCTCGTGTCGACGGACGCGTCGGTCGCGCGTATCTCCGCGTGCTCGCGGTTCGACCCCTGAGACAGGAAGTGTGCGCCAAGTAGTCCGAACGCGAGCAGCCCTAGGGCGATCGCAAGACGCTTCATGGCGGCGAGGTCAGCTTCATCGAAGCAACGATTTCCGTCTCGATCCTAGCCAAGCTGCTCCCTACGGCAAGTGGTCGGCCGCAGGGAGCGGATGGTCGCCAGCTCGTTGCGATGGAAGGCGCGAGCGAGACGTCGCTCTGCCCCCAAGCGTTAGTGGCACACCTTGAGCTCGCCCGTCGTCGAGCAGACGTAATAACCCTTGGTGATGTTGTCGCATCCGATCGAATACTCGTCGTCAGGCGCGTTGGGTAAGTCGACCGTCAGATCGCAGATGTCGTCCTTGTCTAGACAAACGAACAACTCACAGTTCGGGTCAGGGTCCACGTCGTTGGACCAACAGTCGCCGGTAGCCGTGACGCTCACCCACTGAGACGAGTTATAGGTCGTCAGCGTATGCGTACAGGGCGGAGCGCCGACGGCCATCGGCGCCGACTCCTGGCCGCGCACGAGCGCCACGATCAGGGCCTGCGGCGTCTCGTCGACCTGACCCCACTGAGGAACATCGATAACGTACTTCGTGGACGCCGCGCCAACTTCCACGACGACCTTGTTCGCTCCTGTCCCCGCGGGAACGAGAGAGCTTGCTCCCGCGTCTCCGGCGAGCCTGTCCCAGTCGCCCGAGTAGGCGATGCCCTGCACGAAGTTCCTGTTGAAGACCAGACGTTGAACCGCACCGCCGTCGCGCTCGCCGGGAATCTCGACGACCGCTGACGACTCGGCTGCGGGCGAGAAGGATGACGCGCGTGCTTGTGTGTCCTCACCGGTTGAGTCGCGGTTTGGCCCCGACCCGAGACGTCCCGTCACCAAGACACAGCCCATGCAAACCAACACGAATGACTTCATAGCTCTACTCTCACTTTCAAAAACAAGACGCCCACCGAAGCGTGGACACCGACCATTAGCGCTGAACCGAAGCTGTCTCGCCAGGGTCTTTCCGGTGGCATTCGAGGCTAGCGGACCGAAGTTGTGGATGGCCCGCGCTCGCGCCTCCGTAGGGTGTTCCGTCCTCGAGCCTTACCCGCGAGTAGGCGCTGGGTCGACCAAACCGAGGTGAGGACAAGAGGCAAGGTCGTCGCGCCGCGATGGCTTTCCAGGACCGTCATGGAGCCTGCATCCAGATGGGGGACGACCAAGCCTCGTTGCCGTCCACCTGCACGACGTGGACGTAGGTCCAGGTTTCCTCGATGACGGGCGCTCCGCCGGGGAGTTTCGCGTCAAGCCAGGGGCTCGCGCCGCCCTGCACGCGTTTGACGACCTCGCCATCCCGTACGAACTCGATCCGCTCGACGTCCGCCGTGCCGGCGACCGTGACGTAGAGATCGGGGAGCAACGCCGCGGTGATGCGCTCGCCCATGAAATGCTCGCCGGTGTGAAAGAGGAGAGTGATCTTGTCGGTCGCGCCGTAGGTCCTCCGCGCCTGCAGTGAGCGGAAGATCGACTCGCGGTCCGCTTGGGGCGACCACACGCAGGCGTAGCTGGCGCCCGTGGAGAGATGATCGCTGCTCGCGATGAAGCCCATGTGGTAGCCCTTCGCCAGCCCCGCGTGGGCGTGGCTCTCGCTCGACTGGTCGCGGAAGCCCTGGTAGATCTCGAGCAGCGGCCGCTTCGCGTCGTCGTGGTGCTCCCACACCTTCCCGATGAAGGGGTTGTGGGGGATCGTGAACGTGTCGGCGTCCTCGATCTCGTTCCAGAACTCGGGCAGCGGCGGCGGGAAGTTCCGCAGCATGTCGTCGCGCAGCGAGATCACGTTGTGGTCGGTGTCGCGGTGGCTGCGCTCGTAGGCGAAGTACGGGAAGAACGTGTCGTTGAGCTGGTGCCGCTCGACCTCCTTGATGCTGCGCCACCAGAGCTGGCTTTGAACGTCCCCGCGATCGATGTCGCGCGCGTGGTCGGTGATCCCGAGAAAGTCGAGCTTCGCGACCTCGATCGCGTAGCGGTAGGCGTCGTCGAGCGAGCCGTCGACGAAGGGAAAGCACAGGGAGAGATCGGTGTGCCGGTGGAGGTCGCCGAAGAACAGCGTGTGCTCCTCGCCCTCGGGACCGATGGAGGCTTCGAACGCTCCTCGCGACGCTTCCGCGGAGAGGGAGATCCCTTTGGGGGCGCGTGTCTTCCGCCAGCCGCGGTCCTCGAGGGGCGGCGCGTCGCCTGCGACCGTCGCCGTGGCGAAAGCGAGCCCGCGCCGGCGTTCGTCCTTGCGCCTGTCGGTGCGCCCCGTGGTCCAGACCGCGGCGACGCCGTCCCGGTGACGCGCCAGCGCAAGCCTCTGCATCCCATCCCGCTGCGCGACGTCGAAGCCGACGAGCGGAGACCAGCCCTCGTCGGTCAGGCAGCGGGCATAGACGTTCCAGCCTTCTTCGATGTGGTGCACGACCGGCTCGTCACGCTGGAGCTGGAAGTCGGCATAGTGACGGTACACGACCCATGGTCGGTCGAGCATGTCGACGAGCAACTCGCCCCGCTCGTAGAAGATCCCGGCGTCCGACACCCCTTCGCGGCGGCCGACGACACGGCGGCCCAGGCTCGGCATCGGGAACGGCTCGCCGGTCGCGACGAAGGAGCCGTCGGTCAGCCACCGTCCCATTCGCAGGCGTCGCAGGCGGTGCAGCGGGCCGCGCCGGTCGGTGAAGTTGTTCCAGACCTCGTTCCGCGACCGGTACTCGCCACCCCAATTCTCACCGCCCTCCTCCCACTGGACCCACACGGCGTTGCGCGAGTCGCACGCGACCTTGGCGCGTCCCTGGAAGGCGGCTCCGCCGGCGAGCTCGACGAGCCGCGACCAGTAGTCGCCTTCGTGCCGCCGGCCGAGCACGTTGAAGCTCTCGCCGTCAAAGGAGTCCCAGACGATGTAAACCCAGCCGTTTGGTGCCACGTCGACCGACGGATGCCAGTCACCCAGCGGCGAGCGGCTCACGAGAACCGGGACGGTCTTGCGCGCAGGATCTGCCGAGAGGACACGCGAGAAGATCTCGAACTGGCCGCCCGGGGCTCCTTGATAGACGACCCAGATCGAACCATGGGGATCGGCCGCGACGTCGTGGCGGATGTTGTTGCCCCCCGGTCGACCGACGGGCCGCGGGTCGTCGAACGAACCGTCGTCCCGGCGCAGGCGCGCGAAGACGTTCCAGTGCTCCGAGCCTTCCTCGCGCGCTTCGTACGTCAGCCACAGGTTGCCGTCCGTGTCCGCCGTCAGCGTGGGCCGCGCGATCCGACCCGTGGCAACCTCGACTCGCTCGTCCCTGCCACGGCGGCCGACCAGGAGGCGGTCGCCGAAGCCGGGCTCGAACTCGAGCCACGCGAACCAGAGGTCGCCCTCGTGCGACAGGACGCTCCCGTCGTACGCCTCTTCGCCGCCGACCGGCTCGGACGCGATCGCAACCTCCGCCTTGTCGTACTCGAAGTGGTCGCGTGCGACGTGGAGACCGACGGCGAGCAGAACGACGAACCCGAGCGCGAGGAGCTTCACTCCCCGAGATGATAGATGTTCGGCCGCGCGTCCCGGGCCAAGTTCCAGCCCGAGGGGTCGCCGCGTTCGAGCTCCGTCAGGTCGAGGTCGCAGACGACGAGCTCCGCGAGCTCCGCAACCGGCGCGACCGGCCCGTTCGGCCCGGTGAAGTAGCTCCCGCCGAAGAACTCGACGCCCCACGGCTTCTCCGCGCCGCGGCGGTTCGAGCCGCCGATGAAGAGGTTGTGGCGGGCCGCGTCGACCCGGAACTCCATGTTCCACAACTGCTTCGACTTCGCGCCGAAGGTCACCGCCGGCGAGAAAACGATCTGCGCGCCGTTGTCCGCCAGCGCCGCGATCGCGCCGGGAAAGTGGCGGTCGTAGCACGTGGCGACGCCGATCCGACCGAACGACGTCTGGAACACCGGGAAGAACGGGTTCTTCGACACGTTCGCCGGCCAGTCGCCGAGCTTGCCGTCGCTGCGGTCGTAATAGCACGTCTCGTGGAAGCCGGCTTGTTCGTTCGCGCCCTCCGGGACGTGCGTCTTGCGGTAGCGGCCGAGCACCTCGCCCTTCTCGTCGATGACGACCGCGGTGTTGAACCGCTGGTTCCCGTCCAGCTCGTAGATCGGCGCGATCACGATCGTCCCGTGCTCGCGCGCCGCGGCCTTCATCGCGGAGATGGAAGGCCCCGCGAGCGCGTCCTCGGCCAGCGCGAACCACACCGGGTGCTGTGAAAGCGCGAAGTACGGCGCCGGAAAGAGCTCGCCGAGGCATACCACGCGCGCGCCCGCCGCCGCGGCGCGAGCCACGAGCTCGACGTTGTGCGCGATGTTCGCCTCGCGGACCTCGTCCATGCGCCCGTCGAGCGTCTCGAGCTCCGCCTGCGCGTCCGGCATCCCGTCGAAGGCGTTCCTCGTCTCGGTCAGCGCGGCGCGGACGATGTCCGTCACCGCTGCACCCCGGTGAAGATCACGCCGACGTTTTCCTTCGAGCCGAGCTCGCCGGTCGCCTTCAGGGCGAGCACGCCGGCGAGCCCCGCGGCGCCGGTCGCGCTGACCTCGACGCCGCCGGGGTCGTTGCCGAGGGCGCGCGCCTCCTCGATCGTCTTCTCGCCGACGACGAGCGGCCAGCCGCCGGTCTCGATCATCGCGCGCACGACCATCAGCCAGTCGTACGTCTCCACGTCGAGGATGCCGTCGGCCGCGCTCTTCACGGGCTCCTTCCAGGGACGCATGTACGTCGAGCGCTGCTTCGGCGCGATCTCGAGCGCGTACTGCACCGCCGCCGCGCCTTCGTGCGCGAGGAAGGCGGCGAGGTCCGGGTCGCCCGCGTCTTCGCCCGGCGACGGGACGCCGCGCCGCTCGAGCAGCCGCACGGTCTCCTGCGCGAGCTTGCGCCACGCGCGGTCGAGCGGGTGGACCGCCTCGGTCTGCACCGCGTGGATGCGCGGCATCGCGGGCAGCACGCCGAGCTCGCGCGCGCGGCGCAGCCCCTGGAAGCACGCGCTCGCCAGCGCGCCGCCGCCGACCTGGACGACGAGGCGGTCGAGCGGCGCCCCTCCGGCGGCGGCGTGCTGCGCGGCGATCTCCCAGGCGAGCGTTTCGCCGCCCTCGATCGCGAGCGCGTTGTCGCTGCCCTGCACGCTGAACGGAACCGCCCCCTCCGCCACCGCCGCGCGGAAGCGGTGCACGCACGGGTCGCCCGGGGGGGCGTCGGGCTGCTGGTCGCAGGCGATGACGTTGGCTCCCAGCGCCTTGAGCTCGGCCAGCACCGTGGCGTCGCCGTCGGCCGGCACGAAGGCGTCGAGCTTGTAACCGAAGGCCTTGGCGAGCGTCGCCGCGGCGAGCGCCGCGTTGCCGCAGCTCGCGATGGCGAGCCGCGGCTTCGCCTTCACGAGCCCGGCGCGCTGCGCCTCGTCGAGCTGCATCGCGATGCCCATGAGGTGGCGCGCCTTGTGGGAGCCGGCCACGCCGCCGGTCTCGTTCTTCACCCAGAGGCCGCCCTTCGCGAGCCCGACCGCTTCGCTCAGCCCGGCGTTCCGCCCGTAGGGCGTCTCCGCGAAGCCGTGGCCGTCGACGTCGGCGACGTCGCCGTTGCGCTCGGTCACGCGCCGCACCCACGTGCGGTCCGCGTCGCCGCAGGCGCGCGCGAAGCGGTAGGAGTGCAGCATCCGGCGGAAGCGGAGGAACGGGTTCTCCTCGCCCTCGGCCGCCTCGCGCGGGAAGGTCACGCCGTCGAGGTCGAGCTCGCGGTTGAGCACGTGGTCGACGTCGTCCGCGTGGCGCTCCGGGCACACGAAGGGGTGGGCGACGTCGGGCTCCAGCTCCGTCCCGCAGCCGTGGCAGACCAGCTTGCTCCCCGACTCCTTCGCGGGTTCGCTCACGCGACCGCCTCCGCGTTGAAGGCCTCGATGCGGGCGTCCCATTCCGGGACGAGCTCGCGCAGGCCGAGCCAGAAGTCCTGCGAGCGGCGGCGCTCGAAGTCCTCGAGCGAGACGCCCTGCTGCTCGACCCACGTGAAGTACCCAAGGTTGAAGATCCGGTCGCGCTCGCGCGGGCCGAGCGCGAGCACGTGTTCCGTCGACGCGCCGGCTAGGTGGTCGGCGAACGCGCGGTAGGCGTCCTCGCGGCCGAAGGAGCCGGCGAAGTGCTTGTCGACGGCCTTCGAGACCTCGCTCGCGTAGAGCTCCGCGCCGTCGGTGGCAACGGTCAAGATCGCTTCGCCGGCGCCCAGCTCGAGGTGCTTCGCCACCTTGATCGCCGCGACGACGTTGCAGATCGAGGAGAGCCCGAAGTTCGGCAGCTCGTCGACCAAGGACACCGGCACGCGGCCGTCGTCGGCGAGGAACGAGCGTCCCGCGTCGGTGTTGAAGAGCACGTTCAGCGCGTCGGTGCTGCGGTCGGACACGGCGCAGACGACGTCGGTGTTCATGACGTTGTGGATCAAGGGCACGTGCTTGTCGCCGATACCCTGGATGTTGTGCTCGCCGAAGCCGTTGTAGAGCAGCGTCGGGCATTCGAGCGCCTCGGCCGCGACCACCCTGGCCCCGAGGCGCTCCTTGAGGTGGTCGCCGGCGCCGAGCGTTCCCGCCGAGCCCGTCGCCGACACGAAGGCGGCGAGCGAGAGGCCCGGGCGGCTCGCGCTCTCCGACGTGAACACGCGTTCCAGCGCCGGCCCGGTGCACGTGACGTGCGCCAGGTGGTTGCCGAACTCGGCGAACTGATTGAAGACGACGTTGGCCGGATCGTCGGCGAGCCGCGCGCACTCGTCGTAGATCTCCTTGACGTTGCTCTCCGTGCCGGGGGTGCGAATGACGTCGGCCGGGTCGCTCACCCAGCGTTCGAGCCACTCGAAACGCTCCGCGCTCATGCCCTCGGGGAGCACCGCGACGCCGCGGCAGCCGAGGATGCGCGAAATCGCGACCCCGCCGCGGCAGTAGTTGCCCGTCGACGGCCAGATCGCGCGGTGGCGCGCCGGGTCGAACTCGCCGGACACGAGCTTCGGCGCGAGGCACGCGTACGCGGCGAGCACCTTGTGCGCCGCGATCATCGGAAAGCGGTTCCCGTACGCGACGAGGATCGGCGCGGCGACGCCGGTCAGCTCCTCGGTCAACACGACGTGCTCGGGCACGTCGACGCGCGAGCGGCGGTCCGCGCCGTTGTACCAGTGCACGCGGAACAGGTTGCGCGGGTCCGCCGCGTCCGGGTCGACGCCGTCGAGCGACGCGCGCACGTCGTCCGGAATCGTCGCCGGGTCGGCGAGCTGGGCGAAGGTCGGGAGGCGCACCGGCATCGGCATCAAGGGCTCACGGCCGCCATGCGTTCCCAGAGGCGCGCCGCCTCCTCCTTGGCGTGCGCGCGGATCTCCTCGACCTCGGCGAAGACGAGCTCGCCTTCCTGCACCACCGGCCGGCCGTCGACGACGACGCGGCCGTGGGTCACCTCGACGCGGCCCGCCTCGCCGAAGTGGTCGGCGACGAGGTCGTGTCCGGCGTCGAGACGGTCCAGCGCCGTTCGTACGTTCTCGCCGTGCTTGGTCGCCTCGACGACGAGCACCTCGGCCTCGTCGATCATGTCGGCGGGGAAGCCGTCGGTGCCGAGGGCGACCCGCGGGCTCGCGGCGAGCGCCCGCGGATAGCCGACGCCGTTCTTGGCGTTCGAGCGCGGGTTCTGCACGAGCCACAGCCGCCGCTCGGCGCAGAGCTTCACCTCGTCCTCGGTCAGGTGCACGCCGTGCGCGAGGATCGACTGCGGCGGCAGGGCGGCGAGGCGCAGCAGCCGGTCGAGCGGCCCGTCGTAGCCGAGCTCGCGCGCGCGCTCGCCGTCGGACTCGTCCTCGGCCACGTGGACGTGTACGACCGTGCCGAGCTCGCGGGCGAGCTCGCCGGCTTCCCGCAGCGTGTCGTCGGAGACCGTGAAGCCCGCGTGCACGCCGACGACGCCGCGGACGAGCGGCCGGTCGTTCTCCGTCAGGAAGCGCCGGCACTCCGCGAGACCGCGCTCGGCCTCCGCGCGACCGCCGTTGCGTTCCGTCGCGCCGTAACAGATCACGGCGCGGAGCCCGAGCTCCTGGCACGCGTCGGCGATCACGTCGAGCGAGCCCTCGATCAGCTCCGGCGACTCGTGGTGGTCGACGACGGCGGTCGTGCCGTTGAGCAGCGCCTCCGCGGCGTAGAGGCGCGCCGCCGCGCGCAGCGCCTCGAAGTCGAGCGCCCGGTCGAGCCGCCACCAGACCTGCTCGAGGATCTGCGGGAAGGTCGCGGCCTCGTCGGGCCACGGAAGCCCGAAGGGCGCGAGCCCGCTGTAGAGATGGGTGTGCGCGTTGACGCGTCCGGGTCCAGGGGAGGCCATAGGCGCGGAAGCTTATCCTCCGGCGCGCAAGAATCCCGCGCCGATCGCGTAGAGGGCTCATGCTCACTCTCCTTGCCGCCTCTTTGGCCTCTCTTTGCCCCCAGGATCCCGCGCCCGCCGACCTCGTGGTCCGCGGCCGGGTGTTCACGTCGGACCTCGAGACCCCGCGGGCCGAGAGCCTCGCGATCCGCGGCGACACGATCGTTGCGGTCGGCGCGCGCGCCGAGGTGGACGTCTTCGTCGGGCCGGAGACGCGCGTCGTCGACGCCGGCGAAGCCTCGGTCGTGCCGGGCTTCAACGACGCGCACTGCCACTTCACAGTCGGCTACGGGATGAAGTACGACGTCGACCTGACGCGAGCGGAGAGCCTCGAGGAGATCCTCGCCATCCTTCGGGAGCACGTCGCGCAGAATCCCGACGACGACATCATCCAGGGTGGGGGCTGGGACCTCGCCGACATGCCGGGCGACGCGTTCCCGACGCGGCAGATGCTCGACGAGGTCGTGGGGGAGCGGAAGGTCCTCCTCTGGAGCGAGGGTCCGCACGCGATCTGGGCGAGCTCCGCGGCGTTCGAGGAGGCCGGGATCGACGCGGAGACCGAGGACACGCCGTACAGGGTCTACGAGCGCGATCCAGAGTCGGGCGAGCCGAGCGGCGTGATCCGCGGAAGCGGGCTGCTGTTCCTCTTCGGGTTCATGCCGCGCCCCGACCTCAACGTGTTTCGCGCCGGCTTCGCGCGCGGGATGGAGGAGGCGCCGCGGCTCGGTGTCACGACGGTGCAGGAGCCGGTCTCGTCGTTCCTGATGGGCTACGTCGCCAAGCAGTACGACGCCGGCAACCTCACGGTGCGCTTCCACGTGTGGGGCTCCTTCTTCCGAGAGTACGGAGGCGGCGCCGAGCGCCACCTGAAGACCGCGGAGCGCTACGCGCGTGGCGACTGGGTCACCTTCGGCGCGCTGAAGGGCGGCGTGGACGGAATGCCGGGCCTGCGCACGGCGTCGATGCTCGAGCCGTACGCCGACGACCCTTCGACCAGCGGCATGTTCACATTTGACCTCGACGCCGTGGCGGAGGATCTGAAGGCAGCCAACGACGCGGGCGTGCCGGTGACCCTGCACGCGTCCGGCGACGCAGGCGTGCGCGCCTGCCTCGACGCGATCGCCGCCCTCGACGCGGAGAAGCGCCTGCGCCACCGCATCGAGCACGCCTTCGTCGTCGACCCCGCCGACGTGAAGCGCTTCGCCGAGCTCGGCGTGGTCGCCTCCGTGCAGCCGGGGTTTCTCTGCACGGAGCTCGCGAAGAACCGCTACTACGACCGCCGCTTCGGCGAAGCGCGGCGCGCGAACGTGTTGCCGCTCCGCTCGCTCCTCGACGCGGGCTGCATCCTCGCCTTCGGCACCGACTTCAGCCTGACTCCGCTGAACCCCATGGTCGGACTGTACGGCGCGGTCGCGCGCCAGTCGCTCGACGGCGCGCCCGCGGGCGGCTGGGTGCCCGACGAGCGCATCACTTTGGAGGAGGCCGTGCGGGCGTACACGTACGGCTCGGCCTACGCGGAGGGCGCGGAGGACCGGAAGGGCCGGCTCCTTCCCGGCATGCTGGCCGACGTCGTCGTGCTGTCGGAGGATATCTTCGCGATCGGGCACCAGCGCTTGCGGCAGGTCGAGGTTGTGACCACGATCGTCGGCGGGAAGATCGTCTTCGAGGCGGGAAGGTAGAGTTCCAGATTCCTCAAGTCCGGAAGAATTGCCGAGCTAAAGGCCCCGGACGAGATCGCCGTTCTGATAGATCCCTGACTTCTCGGTGAGCTCCCCCCGGATGTTCCAAAACAGCCACGGGCCCTCGCGGACCTGCCGCCGGACGTAGCTACCTTGCGACTTCGGTGAGCCGGACTCGTACCAGGCTTGCCAGTCCCCATGTCTGTAGCCGTCCAGGTACCGGCCGGTCTGAGACACCCTTCCATTCCTGTGATGGGACTTTGCCCAACCTTGCCGCAGGTCGTCTTCGTAGGTCGCGACGTGCTGGAGCTGGCCGGATTCGTACCAAACGCGATGCTCGCCCTCGCGCTTGCCGTCAATCCAGTGCCCCTCCGCGTAGAGACCGCCTCCCGGGTACCGCAGACGTCGCAGCGTGCCGGACCACTCCACACCGTACGCTTCGCCGTTGATCATCACCGGCGCGCTCGTTGACGGAGACGTCCTGGGAGCTTGAGCCTTCGGGGTGGGCTCCATTCGTCGATAGTCGTTGGTCGTCGCTCTTAGGTCCACGACTCCGCCCGGTCTGGCGCTGGACCGCGTCGGCTCCGGCGATTCGATCCGCGCTTGTTTGGGCTCGTCGGGGCGGAGAATGGCGAAGAGAGCCAGGGCGGCAGCCGCCGTTGGCAACGCGATCCAAGACAGGTTGAGTTGTTTTCGGGTCATCACTGCGGTGCACCGGCACCGCCGCCGGCTGCCGCGGGGACGCGGAGCTGACGTTCGACGTCAGGATTCCGGTCGTTCCCTGAGTTGAGACCGCGGAGGGGAACGGAGGGCGCGGAGCACGGAGTTTAACACGGAGATGAACGGAGTTATCGGAGACCACGAGGCTGCAATGCCGCAACCAAAGCGTGTGCTCTGAGTGCGCCGTTGGGTGTAAAGAACCGGCGCCCACCTATGTGGT
>JANQEJ010000098.1 GCA_028278425.1 Planctomycetota bacterium
CCATCGGTAAGCCGTGTGCGGGAAATCCGCACGCACGGTTTGAAAGGGGACCTCAGGAAACGGAGCCTGCGCGCCACCGCGCCTGAGGTCTACCAATGAGCGCCACTCTGCTCGCCGGCGCCCTCCTGGCGCTTGCTCCCGCGCAGGAGCCGGAGCTCGTCACGCTCGACTCCTACCATCCCTTCGAGCCGCCGGCGAGCCGCGAGGAGTGGGAGGCGCGCCGCGAGCGCCTGCGCCGGCAGGTTCTGGTCGCCGCGGGGCTCTGGCCGCTGCCAGCGCGCACGCCGCTCGAAGCGGTCGTGCACTCGCCCCTCCACCGCGGCGACTACACGGTCGAGCACGTCTACTTCCAGAGCCTCCCCGGCTTCTACGTGAGCGGCAACCTCTACCGGCCGACCGCTCCCGCGGACGGACCGCGCCCGGGAGTGTTGAGCCCCCACGGGCACTGGGAGAACGGGCGGTTCACCGAGCTCGCCGAGGAAGCGGATCCCGGCGAGCGGTTCCCGCTCCAGGCCCGTTGCACGCAGCTCGCCCGCATGGGCTGCGTCGTCTTCCACTACGACATGGCCGGCTACGCCGACTGCGGGCAGATCCCGCACGGCTCGGGTTTCACCGACGTCGACGCGGTTCTCCGCGGGCAGAGCTTCTTCCGATTGCAGACGTGGAACTCGATCCGCGCGCTCGACTTCCTCGCGGGGCTCGACGACGTCGACGCGACGCGCATCGGCGTGACGGGCGCGAGCGGCGGCGGGACGCAGACCTTCGTCCTGTGCGCCGTGGACGACCGCCCGGCGGCCGCGTTCCCCGCGGTGATGGTCTCGACGGCGATGCAGGGCGGCTGCGTGTGCGAGAACGCGCCGCACCTTCGCGTCGGCACGGGCAACGTCGAGCTGGCGGGCCTCTTCGCGCCGAAGCCGCTGGCGCTGAGCGGGGCGAACGACTGGACGATCGAGATCGAGACCAAGGGCCTGCCGGAGCTCAAGCAGCTCTACGGCCTCTTCGACGCGGCGGAGAACGTCACCGCCCGGTGCTGGCCGGAGTTCGACCACAACTACAACCGGGCGGCGCGCGAGATGATGTACGGCTGGTTCAACACCCACCTCGGGCTGGGGTGGAAGGAGCCGGTCCGCGAGCGGCCGTTCGAGCCGCTGGAGCGCCAGGCACTCTCCGTCTTCGACGACGCGCACCCGCGGCCGGAAGGGGCAGCGGATGCCACGGCCGTTCGAGCCTTCTGGCGGGACGTCGCCTGGGACCAACTCAACTCGCTCTGGCCCGAGGAGGAGATCCTTGGCGAGCACCGCGTGGTCATCGGCGGAGCGTGGGAGATCCTGCTCCACGCGGAGGAACCGGTCGCCGTGAGCGAGACCCGAGAGCCGCGCCGGCCCACGGACTGGAACGGCGTCGTCGTCGTCGCCGCGCACGACGGAGGACCGGGAGACTTCGCGGGCAACGTCGAGGCCCTGCTAGAACGCGGCGCCGCTGTGACCGTCGTCGATCCGCCCGCGGGGCCCTTGCCGGTCGACGAGCGGCGTCACGGCGACTACGTCGGCTACACCTGGGGCTACAACCCGACGCTCCTCGCCCGACGGGTTGCCGCCATCCGGGTCGCGCTCGCGGCCGCGGAGCGCGTTCCCCATGCCCGCTCGGTGCGACTCTACGGCCACGGAGACGCCGGACCGTGGGCCTTGCTCGCCCTCGCGTTCACGTGGACGGACGTCGAGCGCACGGTAGCCGCGTGGAGCTGGGACTTCGCGGGGATCGACTCCTTCGACGACCCGAACTTCCTGCCGGGCGCGTTGCGCTACGGCGGGCTCGCGCACGCGGCGGCGCTCTGCGCGCCGTCCGAGCTGCGGGTCGTCTCGATGGCGGACCCGCCGGCGGTCGTGGAAGCCGCCTACGCGGCCGCCGGGGCGGACGCGGCCTTCCGCTCCCAGCTTCCCGGCGCTGCGGACGAGCTTCTCGACTGGCTCGCCGCGGAATAAATCCGAGGCCGGGGGGGTCACCTTTGGCCTCCGGCGCGTTCTTGGGGTTGGATGCAGTTCCTCGACCGTTTCCTCGACGCGCACTGGCGCGACCTGACCCAGGCCCTGATCGACGCCCAAGGGTTTCGCATGGAGCAGGCGATCCACTTCGTCGAGGACGCCGCCGAGGCGGCCTTGCGCCTGGCCTGGACGCGCGGGTTCGACGAGGTCGCCGAGGCCTTCCCCGAGATCGACGTGCCGGCCCTCGCCCGGCGCAACGGGTTGGCCGTCCTCCCCGCCCGGGCGGGCCTGGAGCTCGTCGCCGGGCGCGTGATCGAGGCTCGGGCCCACGAGTCCGCGCGCGCCGCGGGCTGACGCCTTAGAATTCGATCCCTCATGGGATCGAAGGTGTTCTCCCTCCTGGCGATCGTACTCGCCTCCGCTGCCTTCGTGCTGCCGAGCGGCGCGAAGCCGAAGGGGGCTCTGGATCGGGGGAACGCGGCCGAAGCGCCGATCGACTTCACCCGCGACATCCGCCCGATCCTCTCGGAGAAGTGCGTGATCTGCCACGGACCCGACGAGGCGGACCGCGAGGCCGACCTGCGCTTCGACCAACGCGAGACCGTCTTCGAGGACCGCGGCGGCTACTTCGTCGTCGTCCCGGGCAAGAGCGAGGAGAGCGAGCTCTTCCTGCGCGTCGCCGACCCCGACGATCCGATGCCGCCCGCGTCGGCCGGACTCGACCTCACGCCGGAGGAGATCGAGCTCCTCCGCCGCTGGATCGACGAGGGCGCGGAATGGGAGGAGCACTGGGCCTACGTCCCGCCGCGGGTCCCGGAGACGCCGCGCACCGGGAACGCCGGATGGATCCGCGATCCGATCGACGCGTTCACCCTCGCACGAATGGAGGAAGAGGGGCTGACGCCCGAGCCCGAGGCGACGCGGGAGGAGCTCATCCGGCGCGTCACCTTCGACCTGACCGGCCTGCCGCCCACGCTGGAGGAAGTGGACGCCTACCTCGCCGACGACGGCCCCGACGCCTACGGGAAGGTGGTCGACAAGCTCCTCGCGACGCCGCAGTACGCCGAGTCGATGGCGCGCGACTGGCTCGACGCGGCGCGCTACGGCGACACGCACGGCTATCACCTCGACAACGAGCGGGCGCTCTGGCGCTGGCGGGACTGGGTGATCGACGCCTTCGACGCCAACAAGCCCTTCGACGAGTTCACCGTCGAGCAGCTCGCGGGCGACCTGCTTCCCGATCCGACGGTGGACCAGTTGATCGCCACCGGCTTCAACCGCTGCAACCCGACCACCGGCGAGGGCGGGCTGATCGCCGACGAGTACCTCGTCAAGTACGCGGTCGACCGCGTCGAGACGACCGCGACGGTGTTCCTCGGCACGACGCTCGGCTGCGCGCAGTGCCACGAGCACAAGTACGACCCGTTCTCGCAGAAGGAGTTCTACGAGTTCTTCGCGTACTTCCACAGCTTCGCGGAGGACGCCTCGGATCGAAACGCGCTGACGCCGCCGCCGTCGATCGCCGCGCCGACGCTGCAGCAGCGCTCGATGCTGGAAGCACTCGGGCTGGAGGTCGACGCCGTCCGCGCGCGCCTGGACGCGCCGATGCCGGCGGTCGACGCCGCGCAGGTCGATTGGGAGCGCGAGTGGGCCGCGGAGCTGAGCGCGCGCTGGCACGTGCTCGAACCCCTCAGCGCGCACAGCAGCGGCGGCGCGACGACCGAGATCCTGCCCGACGCGTCGGTGCTCGTCGCCGGCGAGAATCCCGCGAAGGCGGTTCACGAGGTGGTCGCGCAGACCGACGCGACGGGCATCACGGCGCTCCATCTCGAGGCGCTGACGCACGCGAGCTTCGTCAACGGCGGCGTGGGCCGCGCGACGAACGCGAACGTCGTGCTCTCCGAGCTCGAGCTCGAGATGGTGCCGGCGGGTCGCTCCGGCTCCTTCGTCCGCGTCCCGCTGAAGGCGGCCTACGCGGACTACTCCCAGCCGAACTACAACGTCGCCGGCGCGATAGACGACGACCCGAACACCGGCTGGGGCGTGAACTTCGGACAGACCGTCGACCGCTCGGCCGTCTTCCTGTTCGAGGAGCCGATCGGTTTCGCGGAGGGCACCGTGCTGCGCGTCCGCCTGCGGCACGAGTCGGTGCACCAGCAGCACGCGATCGGGCGCTTCCGGCTCTCGGTCACGGCGGGCGAGGAGCTCCGCCCGTCGGTTCTCTATCCTTGGTACGTCGCGGGACCGTTCGCGGCCGACGACGCCCGCACCGCCTTCGACACCGACTACGGGGCGGAAACCGAGATCGACCTCGCCGGCGAGCTCGGCTGGGAGCCGCGGCCGGACTTCGCGGACGGCGCGGTGCACCAGCTCGAGGGTGGGATCGCCGCGACCTACCTCTGCCGCACGATCCACTCCCCCACCGCGCGGCGGATGACGCTCTCGCTCGGAAGCGACGACGGCATCAAGGTGTGGCTCAACGGCGAGCTCGTGCTCGACCGCGACGTCGCGCGCGCCGTCGCGCCGGATCAGGAGCGGATTACCATCGACCTCGCCGCCGGCGACAACCGGCTCCTGCTCAAGATCGTGAACTACGGCGGGCAGTTCGGCTTCTTCTTCCGCGCCGAAGGCGAGGAGCTGACGGACCTGCCGATCCAGCTTGCGCGCGCGGTGACGACGCCGGCCGAGCGGCGGAGCGAGGAAGAGGCGCAGCTCCTCCGCCAGCACTACCGCGCGAAGGCGTCGCCGGAGTGGGCGGCGATCCGCGACGAGCTCGCCGACGCGGAGACGCGTGTCGCCGCGCTCGAGGCGGAGATCCCGCGCACGATGATCACGCGCGACCTCGAGACGCCGCGGCCGACCAACGTCCTGATACGAGGCCGCTACGACCAACCCGGGGAGGAGGTCTCGCCGGGCGTTCCCGCGGCGCTCGGTCCGCTGCCCGAGGACGCGCCGGCCAACCGGCTCGGCCTCGCGCGCTGGCTCGTGGATCCGGAACATCCGCTGACGGCGCGGGTGACGGTCAACCGCTTCTGGCAGCGCTACTTCGGGCGCGGGCTCGTCGAAACGCCCGAGGACTTCGGCACGCGCGGGAGCGTTCCGAGCCACCCGGAGCTGCTCGATCTCCTCGCGCGCGACTTCGTCGCGAGCGGCTGGAATGTCAAGGCGATGCAGCGGCGGATCGTGACGTCGGCCACCTACCGCCAGTCGGCGCGCGCGGGCGCGGCGAAGCGCGCGCGGGACCCGGACAACGCGCTCTACGCGCGCGGGCCCCGCTTCCGGCTCGACGCGGAGGCGGTGCGCGACTCGGCGCTCGCGATCAGCGGGCTCCTGGTCCAGACGATCGGCGGTCCGAGCGTGAAGCCGTATCAGCCCAAGGGGCTTTGGAAGGCGGTCGGCTACACCAGCAGCAACACCGCCAACTTCACGCAGGACACCGGCGACGCGCTCTACCGGCGCAGCATGTACACCTTCTGGAAGCGAACGTCGCCGCCGCCGACGATGGCGCTCTTCGACGCGCCGACGCGCGAGGCGTGTACGGTGGACCGCGCGCGGACGAACACGCCGCTGCAGGCGCTCGCGCTGATGAACGACGTGCAGTTCGTCGAAGCGGCGCGCGCGTTCGGCGAGCGCATCCTGCGCGAGGGCGGCGCTTCCGTCGACGAGCGCCTGACCTTCGCCTTCCGGCTCGCGACGGCGCGCGTCCCCGACGCCGGTGAGCTCGCCGTGCTGCGCGGCGTGCTCGACGCGCAGGCGGCGGACTTTCGCGCGGACGCCGCGGGCGCGGCGGAGCTGCTCGAGGTGGGCGATTCGGAGCCCGACGCGAGCCTGGACCCGGTCGAGCTCGCCGCGTGGACGATGGCGGCGAGCCTGATCCTCAACCTGGACGAGACGATGACGCGGGGCTGAGCGATGGACCCGAGACACGAGCACGACCTGATCCTCTCGCGGCGCGCGCTGCTCAAGGGCGCCACGTGCGGTGTCGGCACCGTGGCGCTGGCGTCGATCTTGAGCCCGAAGGCGTTCGCGTCGGAAGGCGGGTTGCTGGGCGCACCGCACTTCGCGCCGAAGGCGAAGCGGGTCATCTACCTCTTCATGTCCGGCGCGCCGTCGCAGATCGACCTCTTCGACCACAAGCCGAAGCTCGCGGAGATGTACGACGAGGACATCCCGGACTCGGTCGTCAACGGCCAGCGCTTCACGACGATGACGTCGGGCCAGGAACGCTTCCCGATCGCGCCGTCGATCTTCGGGTTCCAGCGCCACGGCGAGTCGGGCACCGAGGTCAGCGAGCTGCTCCCCTACACGGCACAGGTCGTCGACGACCTCTGCGTGATCCGCACGCTGCACACCGAGTCGATCAACCACGACCCGGGGATCACGTTCATCCAAACCGGCGCGGAGTTCCCCGGCCGGCCGAGCATGGGCGCGTGGCTCTCCTACGGCCTCGGCACCATGAACAGCGACCTGCCGGCTTTCGTGGTGCTGCACTCATCGTGGAGCGCGAAGCGCGACGCGCAGGCGTTGTACTCGCGACTCTGGGGCTCGGGCTTCCTGCCGTCGGAGCACCAGGGCGTCAGCCTGCGATCGATCGGCGATCCGGTGCTCTACCTCTCCGATCCTCCCGGCGTCGACGCGGGCGACCGGCGGCGCATGCTCGACGCGCTCGCGGAGCTCAACGCGAAGCGCCACGAGGAGGTCGGCGACCCCGAGATCCGGGCGCGCATCGCGCAGTACGAGATGGCGTACCGCATGCAGACGTCCGTCCCGGAGCTGATCGACCTGAAGTCGGAGCCCGAGAGCATCCGCGCGATGTACGGCCCCGACGTCGAGAAGCCGGGAACGTTCGCCTACAACTGCCTGCTCGCGCGCCGTCTCGCCGAGCGCGACGTCCGCTTCATCCAGATCTTCATCCGCGGCTGGGACCAGCACGGCGACCTGCCGCGCGACCTGCGCCTCCAGTGCGGCGACGTCGACCAGGCGGGCGCGGCGCTCGTCACCGACCTGAAGCAGCGCGGGCTGCTCGACGATACGCTCGTCGTCTGGGGCGGCGAGTTCGGCCGCACGACCTACTGCCAGGGGCCGTTGTCGAAGACGAACTACGGCCGCGACCACCACCCGCGCTGCTTCTCGATCTGGATGGCGGGCGGCGGCGTGAAGCCTGGCATCACCTACGGCGAGACCGACGACTTCAGCTACAACGTCGTCGACAAGCCGGTGCACATCCACGACCTGAACGCGACGATCCTGCACCTGCTCGGCATCGACCACGAGAAGCTGACGCACCGCTACCAGGGGCGCGACTTCCGGCTGACCGACGTGCACGGCGAGGTCGTGCACGACGTCCTCGCCTGACCCGAGGACTACAACCCGGTGATCGTCTGCGTCTCCAGGTTGGAGAAGCGGTCGTCGATGAACGCCTGCTCGTGGATCACGAGCCCGATCAGCGCCGGGACCGCCGGCACCGTGACGAAGAACGTGTCGGTGCCGTCGGGACCGACGGCGCCGAGCGCGAGGTGGAACGTCTTCGCCGGGTCAAGGTAGATCGTCCCGAAGGCGCCGACCGGGATCGACGCGGTCCCGGTCGAGTAGGACACCGACCAGAAGGCGCCCGGCGGGCCGTGCAGGTCGACCGCCACGATGCTAGCGGGACCTCAAGGCACGAGCGTCGCCGTCACCGGCAGGCTCGCGTAGTCGAGGGCCCCGGAGCCGGAGAGCGTCACCGCCGCGTGGTGCACCATCGCGCCGATCATCGTGGGGTCGGTGACGGGCGGCAGGTGGAACGACGGGTAGGCCTTCCCGTCGTTGTCGTACGCGCCGAAGCCCTGGTCGAGCGTCAGTCCCGGCTGCGTCAGCGTCACCAGCGAGTAGCCGTCGAGCACGAGCGGGATCGGCACGCCGCCGACGACGACGCCGGGCGCGGTGCCCGTCACCGAGCCGACGACCAGGTAGGGCGTGCCGGGAATGGAGCAGCTCGCTGCGTAGAAGTGTTGCTCGTCGTCGTTCGACAGCGACACGGGGTCGGGCGTGGCCACCATCACCCCGCGGTCGGACAGCGCGTACAGCTTCACGGCTCCGCTGGGCGAAGCGCCCGGCTCACCGACGAGAACCGCGCCATTCCAGAGCGCGACGGAGTAACCGAAGCGCTGCAGGTAGGTGCTGCCTTCGTAGTCCATCGCGCCGACGACCTCGAAGCCGCTCGCCCGGCGCTCGAAAACCTCGGCATAGGGTTCCTTCGCCGTGGAGAGCGCTTCGTCAGGCCCGCCGACGGCGAGCAGGTCGCCATCCAGGTCGAGCGAGAAGCCGAAGAGACCGTCCCGGCCGCTCGTGCCGGGAATCTTCTGGACCTCGATCCACGAACCGCCCGAGCGCTCGAAGACGTAGACGACGCCGTTCCCCCCCGGAAGCTCGGTCCGGGGGGAGCCGACGACGATGCGGTCGCCCTCGACGTCGACGGCGTGACCCATCCAGTCGTAGTTGCTCGGATCGCTGCCGTAGAGGGACGCGGTCCGCACCCACGCGCCGCTGACCTTCTCAAAGACGAATGCGCCGCCGCTCAGGCCGCCGGCGAAGAGCGCGCCCACGACGATGCGGTCGCCGTCGATCGCCACGTCGATGCCGAAGTTGTCGTAGAACCCGACGCCGGGCTCGAGCGTCGCGGTCTGCAACCACTCGCCACTCGGCTGCCGCTCGAAGACGTAGGCGAGGCCGGGAAAGGGAACTCCGATGCCCGGAGCCCCGACGACCGCGACGTCGCCCTGCAGCGCGCAGGACTCGCCGAACTGCGCGTAGGCGATCGGACTGCTCGCCTGGAGCTTCTGCACGAAGGGCCAGGACCCGTCGCCGCGCTCGAAGAGGTAAGCGGCGCCGGCGAAGGTGGAGGGCTGGCCGTGGTTCGAACCCACGAGCGCTCGCTCGCCGTCGAGCGCCACGGAGTTGCCGAACTCCTCCTGAAAGGTCGGGTTCGGCGCCGTGAGCTCCTTCACCTCGTCAAACCCGCTCGCCGTGTACTCGACGACGAAGGCCCTGCCGGCGAGGTCGAGCCCGAAGAGCTCCGCACCGACGAGAGCGCGCTCGCCGGAAACGGAGATCGCGCCGCCGTAGAAGCCGGCGATGTGGTCGATGCTCCATTCCTCAAGCTGGCACTGGGCGGCGAGCGGAGAGGCGATACCGAGCGCAACGGCGATGAGCAGAGCTTTCATGGCGTGGTAACGGGTCGGGGGAACGTGTGCTCTCCCCCTTGGCGCGCCTGGCGCCCGGCTCCTGCCACGAATCGCGCGAAACGGCGGGCGAGTCCCTACCCGAGAATCGGCAGATACGCTCGCCAGGCGCCCACCGCCTCGGCGTCGCGCCGCGCGAGCCAGCGCGCGATCTGCGCGACGTGGCTCAGGTCGTGAACCGCCCAGGTCGAGATCAGCTCGCCGAGCGTGACGCGGCCGAGCTCCGGGTGCGTGCCGGTCCGCGCGAGGTCCTCCTCGCCGGGGTTCAGCGTCCGCAGCGCTTCCAGGTTGGCCGCGCGCAGCGCGGCGAAACGGTCGAGCAACGCGGCGAGGGACTCGTCGTTCGACTTGCCGAACGGCTTGAGGCGGTCGAAGGGCTCGAAAGCGCGGCTCTCGCCGTGCTCGAGCAGGATCCTCGCGCGCGGCAGCCAGTCCTCCTCCTCGCAGTGGATCAGGTGCGCCACGACGTCGAAGGGCGCCCAGTTCGCCTCGTCGCCGCCGGACCGCGCGCGGTCTCCCGCCAGACCGCGGAGCAGGGCATCGAGGCTCGACGGTGTCCGCTCCAGGATGCCCAGACTCGACTCGAGCTGTTCGGTGGTCGGCATGGCTCCACGATCGCGCGCTCCCTTCTCGCGTCTCAACGTTTCCGCGCAGACGCGGGTCCATCCGAGGTTTCGCGCAACCGATCGCCGGCCGGTCCGGTCCACCGGGCGAAATCCGTCGCCAGAACCCGGTTGACATGTTCTGCACATGTAACCATGCTAGGAGCATGCCCAAGATGATCCAGATCCGCAACGTGCCCGACACCGTCCACCGCAAGCTCAAGGGTCGGGCGGCCCTGGAGGGGCTGTCACTTTCCGACTTCCTACTCCGGGAGATTCGCTTGCTGGCCGAGCGTCCATCGGTGGACGAGTTGCGGGCGCGCCTCGCCTCTCGGAGCCCGGTGGAGCTCGACGTCTCGTCGGCGGAGGCCGTGCGCGCCGAGCGCGACAGCCGGTGATCGTCGTCGACGCCTCGGTCGTCGTCGACCTTCTGCTCCGGACGGGCGCGCCCGAGAAGGTCGAGGATCGCATCCTGGGCCCGCCGCAGCCCTTGCACGCCCCCCAGCTTCTGGACGTCGAAGTCATCCAGGTGCTCCGCCGTCACGCCCGCAAGAGCGACCTGGACCACCGGCGGATGTCCGAGGTGCTCGAGGACTTGCGCGCCCTTCCGCTGACCCGGCACCCCCACGAGCCGTTCCTCGAACGGATCTGGAGCCTGCGGACCAACCTCACGGCCTATGACGCTGCGTACGTCGCGCTGGCCGAAGCACTCGAAGCGCCGCTCGTCACGCGGGACGCTCGTCTGGCCGCGGCGCCGGGACACACGGCGACCGTGGAAGTGCTCTAGTCGTCCTTAGGGTTGCACGTCTCGCAGAGCTTCCCGGCCTTGCGCGCCTCGACGCAGCAGTCGTGGCCGCACTCCTTGCCGTCGGCCTCGGCCTTCTCGCAACACGTCTCCGCCTTCTTCGGATTGCAGGCGAAGCAGACGCGGCCGGCCTTCGCGGCCTCGACGCAGCAGGGGTGCGCGCAGTCCTTCTCCTCGACGGCCGCCTTGTCGCAGCAGGTCTCGGCCTTCTTGGGGTTGCACTTGAAGCAGATGCCGCCGGCCTCCGCGGCCGCGACGCAGCACAGGTGCTCGCAGCTCTTGCCGTCCGCCTCCGCGATGTCGCAACAGGTCTCGGGCTTCGGCTTCGGAGGAGGCTTGAGCTCCGCGCCGAGGTTGACCATCAGCTCCGGGAGCTTCTCCCGCAGCTTGGCGGCGCCCTCCTCCGTCACCTTGGTGTTCCAGAGATAGAGCTTGCGGAGCTTGGCGAGGCCTTCCAGGTGCACGAGCCCCGCGTCGGTGACCTGCGTGCCGTAGAGGTTCAGGTAGCCGAGCTCCTTCAATCCGGCGAGGTGCTTGAGCCCCGCGTCGGTCACCGCGGTCTCGTGGAGCCAGAGGCGCGTCAGCCCGTCGAGCCCGGCGACGTGCGCGAGACCGGCGTCGGTCACCTTCGTCTTTCCAAGCCGCAGCTCGACGACGTGCGGGATCGCCTTCAGGTGCGCGAGCTCGGCGTCGCCGGCTTCCCGACCGCCGATCGTGAAGCCGACGAGCACGTCCTCGGAATCCTGCGAGAGTTTCTGCACTCGACCGCCGACCTTCTCGATCGCGGCGATGGCCTTGGCGCGGGCGTCGGCGCCTTCCTCCTGCGCCGGTCCGGCGAACAGGAGGAGAAGAACGGGCAGAGCGAGTTCGGGCATCGAAGCACCTCTCGTGGAATCGAGTGGGAGCGACGCCCTGAGTCTAGCG
>JANQEJ010000127.1 GCA_028278425.1 Planctomycetota bacterium
ATGCAAGCTGCGCCCGCCCCGCCCGTGCGCCTCGACGTCGCCGACACCGCGTTGCTCGCGCAGCCGGCCTGCAGCGCCGATCACGTGGCCTTCGCGTACGCCGGCGACCTCTGGGTGGCGTCCGCCGACGGCGGCGACGCGCGCCGGCTCACGACGCACGCCGGGAGCGAGTCGCGCCCGCGCTTCTCGCCCGACGGGAGCTTGATCGCGTTCAGCGGGCAATACGACGGAAACACCGACGTCTACGTGATCCCGGTGACGGGCGGCGTTCCGCAGCGGCTGACGTGGCATCCGGGCTCGGACGTCGTGCAGGACTTCACGCCGGACGGCGCGTCCGTGCTCTTCACCTCCGGGCGATCCTCCCACGCGGGCGGGATCGGGCGGCTCTTCACCGTTCCGGTGGTCGGCGGCCATCCGACCGAGCTTCCGGTTCCGATGGCGAACAAGGCGGCCTACTCGCCCGACGGCTCGAAGATCGCGTACACGCCGCTGTTCGAGGCGTTCAACCAGTGGAAGAACTACCGCGGCGGCACGGCGACGCGGATCTGGATCTACGACACGGCCGACCACTCCGTCGTGCAGATCCCGCAGCCCGAGGAGCGCTGCAACGACACGGACCCGATGTGGCTCGGCGACACGGTGTACTTCCGCTCGGACCGCAACGGCGAGTTCAACCTCTTCTCCTTCGACGCGGAATCGGGCGCGATCGCGCAGCACACGAGCCACGAGGACTTCCCGGTCGTCAACGCGTCCGCCGGCGCGGACCGCATCGCCTACGAGCAGGGGGGCTACCTCCACCTGATCGAGCCGGGCAACCGGCCGAGCAGGCTCGCGATCGGCGTCGCTGCCGACCTGGTCGAGACCCGGCCGCGCTACGTCGACGGCGCGGAGTACGTCCGCAGCGCCGGCATCTCCCCCACCGGCAAGCGGGCGGTGTTCGGCTACCGCGGCGAGATCGTCACGCTCCCGGCGAAGAAGGGCGACCCGCGCAACCTCACGAACACGATGGACGTCCACGAGCGCTACCCGGCCTGGTCGCCGGACGGTCGCTGGATCGCGTACTTCTCGGACTCG
>JANQEJ010000144.1 GCA_028278425.1 Planctomycetota bacterium
AGCAGGGTTCGATGGTCGGAGCCTCCCTGGGCCGAGAAGAGGGGGGAGGCTGCGGCGAACAGGAAAAGGAGGGCGGCACGTCGGTACATGGCGGGCTCCAGGCTTGGAGACGAGCGAGTGGGCGTGGCCACCGCTACTCGTCCCGGGGAGCTCCCGCGGTCGGCGAATCCCCTGGATCTCGTCCCGCGTTAGGCTCTAGCGCGGAATGCGGATCCTCGCGGGCATCGCCTTGGCGCTCGTGGTCTCGTGCGGGCCTTCGGAGAAGGAGCCTCGGACCTCACGGCCGTCCATCGTCTTCGTCTCGATCGACACGCTGGCGGCGCGGCACCTGTCGCTGTACGGCTACGAGCGTGAGACCTCTCCCGAGCTCGACCGCTTCGCGCGGGAGGCGGTCGTGTTCCAGCACTGCGTGGCCAACGCCCCCTACACGACTCCCAGCTACACGTCCCAGTTCACCGGCCTCTACACCGGGAGTCTGGACACGGGGCACTGGGAACGAGAAGGGGGAGAGCTGCTCCGCTGGAGCATCCCCGAGGGCCGGGAGACGCTGGCGGAGAGGCTCGCGGCCGCGGGCTACCGCACGGCGGCGTTCGTGGACAACCCGCTGGCCGGCGCGCGCTTCGGGCTCGGGCAGGGCTTCGAGGTCTACGACGAGAGCGCGGCCGAGATCTCCTCGCTCAAACCGGGCGGAGGGATGGACCTCGTCGTCTCCCTCGGGGAGGGATGGCTGGAAGACCTGCGGCCCGGCGAGCCGTTCTTCCTCTTCCTTCAGGCGCTCGACTGCCACGCCGCCTACACGCCCTTCGCCCCCTACGCGGGCCGCTTCGGGGGCGATCCGTGGTCCGGCGGAGAGCGCGAAGAGGCGATCGGCGGTCCCTATCGGTATGGGGTGATCCCGGACAACGTCGCGAAGCCCGTGCTGGCGGAGCCGCTGCCCGCGCGGGCGCGGACCGCCCCCTTCGTCGCGGCGTACGACGAGGAGATCACCGCCGTGGACGCGGCCTTCGGCCGGCTCCTGGCGTCGCTCGAGAGCCGCGGGCTCCTCGACGACACGATCATCGTGTTCACGGCGGACCACGGCGAGTCGCTGCTCGAGCACGACTGGTTCTTCCAGCACGGCACGAACTACGAGGAAGTTCTCCACGTGCCGCTCGTGATCCGCCTCCCCGGCGGGGCTGCGCGCCGCGTCGCGGCGAGCGTGCAGCTCGTCGACCTCTTTCCGACGCTGCTCGAGCTCGTCGCCCTTCCCTATGACGCCGACACCCTGCTCGGCGGCCTCGTCCTCATCGTGATGCTGATCGGGTTCACGGTGATGCAGCATGCATTTGCCGGCGGCATCGCCCACGGCATCGTCTCGGATG